>CADEEN010000051.1 GCA_902826345.1 uncultured Burkholderiales bacterium
CTGCGCGCCGAGCGCATGGCCGTACGCGGCCTGCTGACGATGCTGCACCCCGACGCGGCGACGCCGCCAGCGTTGATGCAAGCCGTGCAGGCGCAACTCGCTGCGCAGGCACGAGGCGATGCGCTGCCGCGCCTGAAGTCGATGCACGGGCTTGACCGCGTCGCGCAGTCGCTGCGCGCGCTGATGGGGCTCGAGCCGCTGCCGGAGTCGCATGCCGGCCGGCCGCGCCCCGCTCACGCCGTGCCCGACGTGTTCCAGCACGCCCACCTGGCACAAGGAGTGGCCGCATGAAAACGGACGCCGCCACGCGCTATCGCAGCGGATCGATCGCGCTGCACTGGGTGATGCTGCTGCTGATCGTCGCCGCCTACGCCTGCATCGAACTGCGCGTGCTCTACGCCAAGGGCAGCGACCCGCGCGAAGCGCTGAAGCACTGGCACTTCATGATTGGCCTGGCGATCGGTCTGCTCGTCGTCGTGCGCGTCGCGCTGCGCGTGACCGCATCGACGCCGCCGATCGTGCCCGCGCCGAGCGCATTGCAGCATCGCCTGGCCCAGCTCGCCCATGTGGCGCTGTACGCGCTGATGATCGGTATGCCGCTGGCCGGCTGGCTGCTGCTCAGCGCCGAAGGCAAGCCGATCCCGTTCTTCGGCCTTGAGCTGCCGCCGCTGATCGGCAAGGACAAGGAACTGGCCAAGCAGATCAAGGAGCTGCACGCCACGGTGGGACAGGCCGGCTACTTCCTCATCGGCGCGCATGCGTTGGCCGCGCTCTACCACCACTACCTGCGCCGCGACAACACGCTGCAGCGCATGCTGCCGGCGCGGGGCTGAGGCGATGCACGCCGCCCTCACAGCGCCGCCGCCGCTGGGCCTGCTCGTCAACACCTGGCCCAAGCTGTCGGAGACCTTCATTCTCGAGGAAGTGCTCGGCCTCGAACGCCAGGGCGTCGAGCTGCGCCTGTACGCACTCGGCGAGCCCACGGACGACATCACGCACGACGCGGTCTCGCGCGTGCGCTCACCGCTGTCGCGCGTGCCGGGTGCGACACGCACACGCGAGCTGCTGGCACGCCATGCGCGCGTCGCGCTGGCCGCGCCGCTGCGCTATGCGCAGGCGCTGCTCGATGCCGGCGTGCGCGGCGCGGCGGGTTGGCAGGATTTCCTGCGCGCCGGCTGGCTGGCCGCGCAGATGAAGCAGGACGGCGTGGCGCACCTGCACGCGCACTTCATCTCGCGCAGCGCCGACATCGCGCAACTCGCATCGCGCCTGGCCGGCGTCCCGTTTTCGATCTCGGCGCATGCCAAGGACATCTACCTGTCGGATGCCGCCGACCTGCGCCGCAAGTTGAACGCCGCGCAGTTCACCGTCACCTGCACCGCGACCAACCGCGATGTGCTGGCCGAGATCGCGCCGGAGGCCGAGGTGCGGTTGATGTATCACGGCATCGACCGCGGCATCTTCCATCCATCGCGCCGCATCGCTGCCGATGCCAACGAGCCGCCGTTGATCCTCGCCGTCGGCCGCCTGCGCGCCAAGAAAGGACTGGACACCTTGATCGATGCCTGCCGTCTGCTGCACGAACGTGGCCAGCGCGTGCGCTGCGAAATCGTCGGCTACGGCGAAGAGCACGACGCGCTGGCGCAGCGCATCGAAAACGCCGGCCTCGGCCGCCACGTGCGCCTGGCCGGCAAGCTGGCGCGCGAGCAGGTGATCGAGCGCTACGCGCGCGCCGCGGTCTTCGTGCAGCCGTCGCGCATCGGCGCCGACGGCGACCGCGACGGCATCCCCAACGTGCTGCTCGAAGCGATGGCGATGGCGCTGCCCGTCGTCGCCTCGCGCGTCTCCGGCATCCCGGAGCTGGTGCGCGACGGCGTCAACGGCCTGCTGGTCGAAGCCGATGCGCCGCTGGCGCTGGCCGAAGCGATCGAACGCGTGCTGCTGCAGCCCGCGCAGGCGCTGTCGATGGGCCACGCTGCGCGCGCCACCGTCGCGCAAGCCTTCGACAACGACGTCAACCTGCGCGTGCTGACGCGCCTGCTCGAACCCTCACACGTTTGCGGCGCACCCAGCGCGACGGCCCACGGATGAACAAGATCGCCTACGTGATGAACGGTTTCCCGCGCTTGTCTGAGACCTTCATCGCGCATGAAATCCACCAGCTCGAACGCCTGGGCACGCCGCTGCGGCTGTACTCGGTCAAGCAGGAGCGCGAGAGCGTCGTGCACCCGGTGGTCGGCGCGATCCGCGCGTCGCTCGTCTATCTGCCGGACGCGAGTTCGCTCTCCGGCACGACGCTCGTGCGCTGGCTGCGCGACAACCTGCCGACGTTTGCTCGCGCGCATGTTGCCGTGCTGCGTCGTCGTCCGCTGGCCTGGCTGCACACGCTCGGCAGCGCGGTCGCGCTGTCGTGGCGGCACCGCCCGGCGCCGTTCACGTTGCGCAAGGTCTTCATCAAGGAGTTCCTGCAAGCCGGCTGGATCGCCGAGGCGGTGCTGCGCGAGGGCGACGTGTCGCACCTGCACGGCCACTTCTGCCATGGCGTGGCGACGATCACCTGGTTCGCCAGCCGCCTGTCGGGCCTGCCGTTCTCGTTCACCGCGCATGCCAAGGACATCTACCAGGCCGAGCTGAACCCTGGCCGTCTGCTCGAACGCAAGATGGGCGCGGCGCGCTTCGTCGCCACCTGCACCTGCGCCAACGCCCAGGTGCTGCGGGCGCGGCATCCGCGGCCGGGTGAAGTGCATGCGATCTACCACGGCCTGGACACGCAGTGGTTCTCGCCGCAGCCCGCGCCCGCATCATCTGAGGCGCCGCTGCTGCTGGCGGTCGGGCGCCTGGTCGAGAAGAAGGGCTTCGACCAACTGGTGGCCGCTTGCGCGCTGTTGAAACAGCGCGGCTCGAACTTCCGCTGCGTGATCGTCGGCGAAGACGGCAGCGCCGGGCCGGCTCTGCGCGCGCAGATCGAAGCACTCGGTCTGGCCGACTGCGTGCAACTGCATGGCGCGGTGACGCAAGATCGCCTGCGCGAGATCTACCGCGGCGCCAACGCCTTCGTGCTGCCGTGCCGCGTCATGGAAGACGGCGACCGCGACGGCTTTCCGAACGTGCTCGCCGAAGCGATGGCGATGGGCGTGCCAGTGGTGAGCACGCCGATCTCCGGCATCCCCGAGATGATCGACCACGGCGTGCACGGCCTGCTGGTCGAAGGCGACGCTGACTCGCTGGCCGGCGCGATCGAGCGCCTGCTCGGCGACGGCGTCCTGCATGCACGACTGGCGCGCGAGGCGCGCGCGCGCATCTGCGAGCGTTTCGATTCGCGCAGCACCACGATCGCGTTGCGCGACCTGTTCTCAGCACAGACCGGGCCGGCGCCCGCGGCGATGCGCGAGGTCACCGCATGAACGCCCTGCGCGCACCGTGGCGCGACATGACGGATGCCGCACTGCTGGCTCATTGGCGCAGCGACCGCGGCATTCGCTTCGAGCCGGTGATCGACGCTGACGAAGTCCGCCCCGAGCGCCTGGCCGGCATCCTCGCCGGCCGCTTCGAGTTCAACGGCGAAACCCATGCGCTGAGCGAGCCGATCGACTGGCTCACGAACCCGAGTCGCGACGTCGAATGGCACATCCTGCTGCACAAGTTCTACTACGCCGTCGGCCTGGCGCAACGGTGGCAGCGCGACGGCGATGCGCGCGCCGTGCAGCGCTGGACGCAGTTGATCGATGGCTGGATGGTGCAGACACCGCTCGGCTTCATCGCGCCCGACGTCACCGGCCGGCGCGTACAGAACTGGATCTACAGCCTGCACGCGTTGCTGCTCGACACGGACAAGCCGGCGCCGATCGAGGCTGCGTTCCTGCGCCGCCTGCTGCGGTCGATCCACGAGCAGACCGAGTTCCTCTGCGCCAACCTCACGCCCAAGCGCAACCACCGCACGCTCGAGTTGCTCGCGATCTTCCTCGCCGGCGTTGTCTTTCCCGAATTCGAGCGCGCCGCCGCCTGGCGTGAACTCGCCTTGCACGAAACGCTCGCCAACGTGCGTGCCGACCTGCTGCCCGACGGCGTGCACTGCGAACTCTCCACCGACTATCACCACCTGGCCGTGCGCAACTGGCTGCAGGTGCGCCGCCTGGCCGCCGACAACGGCTACGGCGTGCCGCGCGCATTCGACCGCGCGATCGAGTCCGCGCTCGAATTCAGCCTGCATGTGCACCAGCCGAGCGGCAGCATGCCGAGTCTGTCCGACGGCGACGTGCGCAGCTTCCTGCCGCTGCTGGCACAGGGCGCCGCGCTGTTCGACCGCGGCGACATGCAGTACGCCGCGACGCAGGGCGCGCAGGGCACGCCGCCGCGCGAGCGCATGGCGCACTTCCCGAGCAGCGGCTACCACGTGCTGCTCAGCGATTGGGCCAGCGTCGACGCACAGCATCTGGTCTTCGACTGCGGCCCGCTCGGAGAAGGCAACCACGGCCACTTCGATGCGCTGTCGTTCGAACTGGCCGCGTTCGGCCGCGCGCTGATCGTCGATCCCGGCCGCTACACCTACAGCGAGGCGTTGGAAGACGGCCGCAACTGGCGCGTGCACTTCCGCAGCACCGCCGCGCACAACACGGTCTGCGTCGATGGTCTGAACCAGACGCGCTACGTTGCCAAGCCGATCAAGGAAGCGTCGCGCCATGCCGCAGGCTCGGTGCGGCACAAAGTCAGCGGGTCGCCGCCGGAGACATCGCTGCGCGAAGCCTTCAGCGGCGCGCAACTCGACCTGCTGCACGGCCGCTGCGCCAGCCACGAGTACGACGCTGTGCACGAGCGCTGCATCGTCTTCGTCGATCGCACCTACTGGATCGTCAGCGACTGGCTGCGCGCGGCGAGCGAGCACGACTACGCGCTCACCTTTCAGCTCGGCGCAGCCGCGCAAGAGCGAACGCGCCTGCACAGTCAGGACGCGTTCACGCTGCTGCTGAGTCCCCACCTCGCCATCGCGCAACCGCTGCGCTCGGGCCAGCGTTCTCAGATCGATGCCGGCTGGGTGTCGGCGAGCTATGGCCACAAGCAGCAGGCGCCCGCTCTGCGCACCGGCACGTGCTCGCGCGACGCCGACTTCGACACCGTGTTGCTGCCGCACGCCGCCGACGCGCCGCACCTGCGCGTGGCCGACACCGTCGTGCACGGCGAAGATGGATCGCAGTCGCCGGCGCTGCACATCGAGGCCGGCCCGTTCAGCGATGGCTGGTTCCATGCCCGCGGCGCTGACCGTGTGCAGCACTGGCGCATCGGCGACCTGCACTTCAGCGGCCGCTGGCTGCACTGGCGCTGCGCGGCCGACGGCACGCTGCTGCGCGCCGTCTCGCACGGCGGTGCCACGCTGCGCACGTCTAGCGGCAACTGCACGTTGGCCACGGCATGAACACCTCATTGCCTAACGACGCGGCGCTGCCGCAGCTTGCGCTTGCCCTCGACGGCGCGGCGATGGCCCAGGTCTTCGCCGACCTGCTGCGCCCGCACGGCATGCGCGTCGACGCGTGCAGCGTCGAGCGCATCAAGTACCGCCCGGGCCGCAACGCGACGCTCGCCTATCGCTTGCAGTTGCGCGATGCCGAGCAGCGTCCGCTGGCGCAGGTGGTGGCTGCGCGCCTGTGTGGCGGGGAAGGCGCCCGGCGGGCCGCGCACGCCAACGCGGCCTCGCTCGCCGCATCGCCGGCCGGACCGGCGCTGCGCTGGCTGCCGGCGCTCGACATGGTCACCTGGTGGTGGCCGAACGATGCCAAGCTGCGCGCACCGCAGGTGCTGGCCTGCGAGCAGCGTCTGCGCGAACAGGCGTTGCCGGCGCTGCTGCCGGTGCTCGGTGTGCCGGCAGGCGGCGATGTCGGCGTCGATGTCGAGGTCGTGCAGTACGTGCCCGAGCAGCGCTTGTGTGCGCGCGTCGATCTGACCTGGCATCGCGCCGGCGCGACGCAGCGCCGCCGCGTCTATGCCAAGTCCAGCCGCGAGCCCGACAGCGCCACGGTGCACCAGCGGCTGGCGCAATTGCAAGCCTCGGCGGCGTGGCGCGAAGGCCGCTTGCGCACGCCGCGCGCGCTGCTCTGGCACGCCGGGAGCGAGCTGCATTGGCAAGAAGGCCTGCCCGGCGAGCCGCTGCAGGATGCCGGCGCGCAGGCTTGGGCGGATGGCGCGGCGCCGGTGGGCGCGCAGCTCGCCGCGTTGCACCACACATCCGTTCACGGGTTGCCCGAGGTGACGCGCGACGGCCTGCATCAGCAGCTCAACGACGTCGTTGCGCGGCTCGGCCCTGTGCTCGGCGAGACCGCGGTGCGCCGCGCTGCGCAGGCCCTCGCCGAAAACTGGCGGGCGCTCGATGGCGCCGTTCCGGTGACGCTGCACGGCGACTTCCATGCGCGCAACATCCTCGTCGAGCGCCACGCCGCATCGATGCGCGCCAGCCTGATCGACCTCGACGGCCTGCGCCGCGGCCCGGCGCTGCTCGAACTCGGCGCCTGGATCGGCGACCGCATGTACCTCGCGCTGTTGGGCGGTGCCGACGTGCGGCGCGACGAGGCCAGCTGGTGCACGCTGATCGACGCCTACGTCACGGCCGGCGGTGCGCGGCCGGATGTGCCGGCGCTGCGCTGGGCCGCGGCCTGGAGCCTGCTCACGCAACGCGCCTGGCGCTGCGTCATCAACCTGAAACCCGGCCGCTTTGCGCTGGCGCCGCGCTTGGTGACGCTGGCCGGCGAGCTGGTCGGCGTGAAGGAAGCCCAAGCATGTTGATGCCCGATGTCCAACGCGTCGTCGAAGCCTGCCTCGACACCGAGGTCCTGCGTGCGCATCTGCAACCGGTGCTGGCAGCGCACGGCGTCATCGATGCCTTGCGCATCACCAGGGCGCACCGCAGCGCCTCGCTGCATCGCGACCCGAACCCATTGACGTTCTGCTGCGAAGCCGATCTGCGCGGGGGCGGCACGCACAAGTTCTACGGCAAGGTCTATCGCGCCGGCGCGAGCGCGCTCGCTACGCAAGGCAGCGACGCGTTGCACGTGCCGGCGCTCGATCTGGCGCTGTGGCGCTTTCCGTCCGACCCCGGACTGCCGCAGCTCGCGTCGCTGCTCGATCCTGCCGCGGCCCTGCCGTTCTGGGGTGCGCCCGCGGCCGACGTCCAGGTGCCGCGCCACGAGCCCGAACGCCGCGCGACGCTGCGCTACACGCACGCCGACGGCCGCGTGGTCTATGGCAAGACGTTCTGCGACACGCGAGCCCTCGCGGTCTATCGACGCTTCGCATGGATGTGGGCGCGCTCGCAGCAGCACGCCGATGCGCCGCTGGTGGCGCGCCCGCTGATGTGCAGCGCCGATGGCCGCACGCTGTGGCAGGAGGCCGCGCAGGGCACATCGTTGCGCTCGTTGCTCGATGCCGCGCCCAACGGCGACTGGGTGATGCCGCTGGCGCATGCGATCGCCACGGTGCATGCGGCGCCAACCGACCTGGCCGGCCCTTCACGGCGCGACCGCGAGCACTGGCTCGCCGAAGTGCGCCGCCGCCGCAACAAGATCGCCCGCGTGTTGCCCGAGCTGACCGGCCTTGCCGACGCCACCGCCGCAGCGATCGAGCATGCCGCGGCGCACCTGCCGGCGCACGTGCCGACGCTGATTCACGGCGACTTCCACCCCGACCAGGTCTGGTTCGACGGCACGCGCATCGTCCTCTTCGACTTCGACGAGTTCGCCCTCGGCGACCCGATGGAGGACCTGGCGGAGTTCATCGTCAAGCTGCCGGCCGGCGCCAACTGCGCCACGCTGATGACCTTGTGGCTCGGCGCGTATGCGCAGACGGCGCCGCAGCACTTCTGCCGCCAGCGCCTGGCATGGAACATGGCGGTGCAGCAGTTGCTGCAGGCCAGCCGCGCCTTCGTCTTCCAGGTCGACGATTGGCGCGGCGAAGTGCAGCGCCGGCTCGAACGCGCGCACCGGCTGGCAACGCGCATCGACAGCGAGGTGCCGGCATGACGCCGCGCCTGCGCGGCCTGATCCGCGACTGCCTGGCCGAACAGCGGATCGCGCTGATCCTCGCCGCCGTCGCGCTGGCCGGCGTGGTGCTCTGCGACCTGCTCGTGCCGTGGCCGCTGAAGGTCATCTTCGACCACATCCTGCTGGCCAAGCCGCTGCCGCCGATGCTTGCCGCGCTGCAACCGCTGCTCGACCTCGGCACCTGGCCGTCGCTGGTGGCGTGTGCAGTGGCGATCGCTGCGATCGCGCTGGCCTCGGGGGCGCTGTCGTATCTGCAGCTCTACACCAGCGCGCGCATCGGCCACCGCATCACCTGGCGCCTGCGAGGTGAGCTCTTCGCGCACCTGCAGCGTCTGTCGCTGGCGCACCACCGCGCCGGCCGCGTCGGCGAGCTGATCACCAAGGTGGCTGGCGACACCAACCTGTTGCGCGACATGTTCGCCGACTGGCTGCTGAGCTTCGGCCGACACGTCGTCACGCTGGCGGCGATGTTGGCGGTGATGTTCGTCCTCAACTGGCATCTCGCGCTGGTCGTCAGCGCCACGCTGCCGCCGCTGCTCTTCGTCATCATGTTCCTCAACCGCCGCGTCAAGGACGCGGCGCGTGTGCAGCGCAAGAACGAGGGCCAGATGGCCTCCCGCCTGAACGAGGTGCTGAGCCAGATCGCGCTGGTGCAGGCCTTCGGCCGTCACGAAGAGGAAGAAGAGCGCTTTCGCAGCGAGATCGCCGCCAACTACGACAGCGGCATGCGCAGTGCGCGCACGCAGGGCGCCATCGTCAAGGCGATCACCGTCATCAGCGCCGTCGGCACCGCCATCACCGTGCTGCTCGGTGTGCGCGAGGTGCTGGAGGCGCGCCTGACGCCGGGCGAGCTGTTGGTCTTCATCGCCTATGTCGATGCGCTGTACAAGCCGGTGCGCGATCTCGGCAAGCTCGCCGGCAAGTTCTCGCGCGCGTCGGTCAGCGCCGAGCGCGTGGCGCAGATCCTCGACATCCGCCCCGATGCGCAAGACGAGCCCGGCGCGATCGAGCTGGCGCACACGCTCGGCGAGGTCACGTTCGAGAACGTCAGCTTCGGCTACGGCAAGAACAAGCCGGTGCTCGAGCAGGTCAGCCTGCGCATCGCCGCCGGCGAGCGCGTGGCGCTGGTCGGCCCGTCGGGCGCCGGCAAGTCGACGCTGGTGAACCTGCTGCTGCGCCTGGCCGAACCGAGCGCGGGACGCATCCTGATCGACGGCATCGACATCCGCCGCTACACGCGCGCCAGCCTGCGCCGTGCGATGGGCGTGGTGCCGCAGGAGCCGATGCTGTTCGCGGTTTCGGTGCGCGAAAACATCGCCTACGGCAAGCCCGAGGCGTCGATGGCACAGGTCGAGGCCGCGGCGCGCAACGCACGGGCGCACGAGTTCATCGTCGATCTGCCCGAGGGTTACGACAGCGAACTCGGCGAGCGCGCGGCCACGCTCTCCGGCGGCCAGCGCCAGCGCCTGTGCCTGGCGCGCGCGCTGGTCAAGGAGCCGGCCATCCTGTTGATGGACGAGCCCACGGCCGCCGTCGATCCGCGCTCGGCCCAGCTGATCCACGAGGCGGTGGCGCGCGTGCACCAGGGGCGCACGCTGATCGTCATCACGCACGACACGGCGTCGCTCGGCGGCTACGACCGCGTGATCACGCTCGACCGCGGGCGGACCACCACCGCCATCCCGGCGCAACACGCCGTCCTCAAGATCGTGCAGCCGCGACATGCGTGACATGAATCCTCCGGGCCCACGCGCGACCCTGCTTTTCTACTGCCAGCACTCGCTCGGCATCGGCCACCTGACGCGCAGCTTTGCGCTCGCCTGCGCGTTGCGCGAGCGCTTTCGCGTCGTCTTCCTGAACGGCGGTCGCCTGCCAGACGGCATCACTGTGCCCGACGGCGTCGAGTGCATCGACCTGCCGCCGCTCGGCATGGACGATGGCCACACCGTGGTCAGCCGCGACGCCGGCCTGGACGTGCACGCAGCGCGCGCCGAGCGGCGGCTGTTGATCGATCTGGCGGTGGCCACGGTCAAGCCGGCGCTGTTGCTGGTCGAACTCTTCCCCTTCGGGCGCAAGAAGTTCGCCGACGAAATCCTGCCGATGATTCGCGCCGCGCGGCGGCAGGGCGCCAAGGTGGCGTGCAGCCTGCGCGACATCCTGGTCGATGCGCGTCCCGACCAGCAGCACCATGATGACCGCGCGCGCTGGCTGGTCGACCGCTATTTCGATGCGGTCATCGTGCATTCGGATCCGGCCTTCGCCCGGCTCGAAGACAGCTTTCGCCCAAGCAAGCCGATGCGCACGCCCGTCTGGCACAGCGGCTTTGTCGTGCCGCAGCGCGCAGCGGCGCCGACCGTGATGCGCTGCGAGCACCTGCTGGTCTCGGCGGGAGGCGGCATCGTCGGCGATGCGCTGTTCCGTGCGGCGATCGACGCGCAGCGCATCACGCAGCGGCCGATGCGCATCGTCGGCGGCCCGTTCCTGCCCGAGGCGCACTGGCGCTCGCTGCAGGCGCAGGCCGCGCCGCTGCCCGGCGTGACGCTGCTGCGCCATGTCAGCGACCTGGCGGCCGAGATGCGTGGCGCGCGCGCGTCGATCAGCCAGTGCGGCTACAACACCGCGCTCGACCTGATCGTGTCCGAGGTGCCGGCGCTGGTCGTGCCCTACGGCACGGTGACCGAGAACGAGCAGCAGCAGCGCGCGCAGCGCCTGGCCGCGCTCGGCGCGGTGCTGTGCTGCGACGACTCGCCGCCGCTCGACGGCCACGCGCTCGCCGGCGCGATCGCTCGCCTGCTGCACTTCAAGCCGCAACCGGCGGCGCTGGCGCTCGACGGCGCCGAGCGCACGGCCGAACTGCTGGTGCGGCTGGCCGCGTCACGCATGCACGAGGAGCCGGCATGCGCCAGTTGATGCACGCCGCCCTCGATGCCCTGCGCGCGCCGATCGACGTCTTCATCCGGGACGACGACGCCGGCTGGAACGACGCCCAACTGCTGGCGCTGATAGACCTGACCGCGCGCTGCGCCGTGCCGATCGACCTGGCGGTGATCCCGCACGTTATCGGCCGTGGCCTGGCGCGCGAACTGCGCAAGCGCCGCGCCGCTGCACCCGGGGTGGTCGGCCTGCACCAGCACGGCAGCTCGCACCTGAACCACGAGAGCGAAGGGCGCAAGTGCGAGTTTGGCGCGTCGCGCAGCGTCGTGGCACAGCGCGACGATCTGGCGCGCGGCCAGGCGCAATTGCGCGAGCACTTCGGCGAGCTGCTGGATCCGATCTTCACGCCGCCGTGGAACCGCTGCAGCGAAGCCACGCCGGCGCTGCTCGCCGAACTCGGCTTCGTCGCGCTGTCGCGCGACCGCGGCGCGCGGCCGGCTCAGCACGCGCTGCAGGAGATCGCCGTCGATGTCGACTGGAGCCGGCACTGGCGCGAGGGCGGTGCCGACGCCGTCGTGGCCGCAGTGACAAGCGGCCTGCGCGAGCGCGCCGGCGACGGCGCAGCGCTCGGCCTGATGTTGCACCACGCGGTGATGCATGCCGACGAGCGCGCGCTGCTCAGCGACGTGCTGGCGCTGATGAGCACCCACCCGCACGTGCGCTGGCGCGCGATGCGCGAGCTCCTCTTGCCAACAACAAACACAACCCGAGGACCCCGCGCATGCACTACCTCCGCCTGACCCCGACGCTGCTCGCCGTGCTGGCGCTGGCTTGCCCTGCGCAGACCATCGCGCCCAGGGCGATCTCGCGCGACGAGGTGCGCCCCGACGAGCAGCTCACCGTCGATCTGTTCGGCAAGCCTGTTCGGCTCGGCGGCAGTTGGGAGTTCACCGGCGAGCGACGCAGCAACTTCGACCTCGACAGCACGAGCGCGCGCGACCGCCGCGTGCGCGGGCACGAGGTCCAGCTCGAAGCGCTGATGCGCATCGATCCGCAGACCGAGGCCTTCGCCGAAATCAAGGGCCTGCACGACACGCGACGCACGCAGGGCGACGCCAAGGAAACCAGCCGCGCACTCGAACGCGGCCAGTTCTGGCTGAAGCGCGATCGCCTGGGCGGCACGCCGTGGTCGCTGCAGCTCGGCCGCGTGGCGTTGGAGGAGCGGCGCAGCTGGTGGTGGGACGACGATCTCGACGCCGTGCGTGCGGTCTACGCCGGCAGCGCCTGGCAACTGCAGACCGGGCTGGCACGTGAAGTGGCGAAGAAGTCGTCGGCCGAGCGCAGCATCGCGCCTGAGTCGCGCGGCGTCACGCGCTGGTTCGGCCAAGCCACCTGGCCCTGGGCGCAGCGGCACGCACTCGATGCGTTCTGGCTGCTGCAGCGCGACGGCTCGTCGCGCCCCGCGCCCGGCAGCGTCTTCGCCAACGACGACGCCACCGACCCGAGCGATCTGCGCGCGCGCTGGCTCGGCCTGCGCGCCAGCGGCGAGTGGCGTGTCGACAAAGGCCCGCGCCTGGCCTACTGGGCCGACACGGCCTGGCTGTCGGGCCGCGAGCGCCTGACCGCTTTTGACGAACAGGACGACGGCAGCGTGAACGCAGCGCAGACGACGGGCTCGCGCGTGCGCGGCAACGCCTTCGACATCGGCGCCACCGGCAGCCTGGCGTTGCCGCTGCGGCCGTCGCTCACGATCGGCTATGCGCGCGGATCGAGCGGCTACCGCCTGACCGGCCGGCCCGCGCACAAGGCGCGCTTTGCCGGCGTCAAGCGCTGGCTGCGTTATGGCGAGCTGTTGCAGCCCGAGCTGTCGAACCTGTCGGTGGCCACCGTCGGCACCGGCGTGCGCGTGCTGGAGAACTCCTCGATCGAGCTGGTCGCACACCGCTACCGCCAGGTGCGCGCGGCCGATGCGCTGCGCAATGCGCGGCCGTCGGCCGATCCGCAAGGCAGCCAGCGCGCGGTCGGCCGCGAGATCAACCTGCTGCTCGCGGTGCGCGAAAGCAAGCGCGTCGAGTTCCTGCTCAAGGCGGCGCGCTTCAAGCCCGGCGCGGCGTTCGCACCCGGCGAACGCGATGCGGCGCGCGCCGTCGAGGTGGTGGTCACGGTGAACTTCTGAGCGGTGCCGCCGTGAACGTCTTCGCCGAATACGCCGATGAGCTGACGCTGCTCGCCGCCGAGCCCGATCCGTTTCCGGCGCTGCTGGCATCGCGCCACGGTGCAGGCCCGTGGCGCCGCACGTACGGGCGCTTTCATCCGCGGCAGCCGTCGTACTGCACGCTGCTGTACGAGCCCGGCGACGGTGCGCTGCCGCTGCGCGTGTCGCTGTACCGCAAGGCCGTGGCCGCGCCGCGCGGTGAAGCCGTGGCTGGGCTCGGCGTGATGCGCGTCGCGCTGCCGACCGACGACGAAGCGCTGGACACGCTGCCGGCGGTGCTGGCGCGCCACCCGGGCGCGACTGTCGTGCGCTACCGGCCGCAGCATCGATGCACCTTTCGCGCTGCGCATGGAGCCGGGGCGCAGTACGTGAAGGTCTTTCCGAGCGGACTTCAGCCGCGCCTGCACGCGGCGCAGCAGGCGCTGTGGCAGCGCCGAGGCGAACTCGGCTTTGCCGTCGCCGAGCCGCTCGAGTTCGATGGCGCGCTGCGATCGATGTCGCAAGCGGCGCTGCCCGGTCGGCCGCTGCTCGGCGAGCTGCGCGGCCCGCGCGGCCTCGCCGTGGCGGCTGCGCTCGGGCGCGCCGCGGCAACGCTGCCGCAAAGCGCGCTGGCAGCCGACGTGCTGCCGGTCGAGGAGCCGCTCGCCAACACCGAATACCAGGCCGACAGCATCGTCGCGCTGCTGCCCGAGTTCGCCGAGCGGGTGAGGGCGCTGGTGTCGCGCCTGCGCAGGCAGGGGGCGCGCTGCGCGCCACCACGCCGGCTGGCGATCCACGGCGCCTTGCATCCGGCGCAGTGGTTGCGCCTGGGCGACGACGGCCTCGGCCTGGTGGACTTCGATGGCCTGGGCGTTGGCGAGCCGGAGTTCGACGTGGCGACCTTCGTCACCGAGCTGCGTTACGAAAAGCGCACGGCGATCCCCGCTCTCGACCTGTGCCATGCATTCACCAGCGCTTACGCCGAATGCGTGCCGCTCGACGCGCAGCGCCTGGCGCTCTACGTGGCGCACAAGGAGACGGCCAAGCTGCTGCGCCTGGCGCGCGCACCGCGCCCGGACGCACCTCCGCGGTTCGCGCTCGCGCTGCAGCGGATCGAACAGGCCGCGTCGCCATGACGGTCACCACTTCGATGTATCTGCGCACGTGGCGGCTGCTCTAACGGGCATCACCTGACCAGAGGATCGCGCGCATGAAACTCACCGTCGTCGGCACCGGCTATGTCGGCCTCGTCACCGGCGCCTGCTTTGCGGAGATGGGCAACGACGTGCTGTGCATCGATGTCGATGCCGGCAAGATCGAGCGCCTGCTGCGCGGCGAGTTGCCGATCTTCGAGCCGGGCCTGAAGGAGATCGTGCTGCGCAACGTCGCCGAAGGGCGGCTGCACTTCTCCACCGATGTTCGCGAGGGCGTGCGCTTCGGCACGATGCAGTTCATCGCCGTCGGCACGCCGCCGGGCGAGGACGGCTCGGCCGACATGCAGCATGTGCTGGCCGCCGCGCGGGCCATCGGCGAGCACATGAGCGACTACAAGCTGGTCATCGACAAGAGCACGGTGCCGGTGGGCACGGCCGATCGGGTGCGCGAGCAGATCGCGACCACCCTCGCCGAGCGCGGCATGAGCAAGGCGCCGTTCTCTGTGGTCTCGAACCCCGAGTTCCTGAAAGAGGGCGCGGCGGTGGAGGACTTCATGCGCCCGGACCGCATCGTCGTCGGCGTCGATGACGAGCGCGCCGCGTTGCTGATGCGCGCGCTCTACGCTCCGTTCCAGCGCCAGCGCGACAAGCTGGTGCTGATGGACGTGCGCTCGGCCGAACTGACCAAGTACGCCGCCAACGCCATGCTCGCCACGCGCATCAGCTTCATGAACGAGATGGCGCTGCTGGCCGAGAAGCTCGGCGCCGACATCGACCAGGTGCGGCGCGGCATCGGCACCGACCCGCGCATCGGCCCCGGGTTCCTGTACGCGGGCTGCGGCTACGGCGGCTCGTGCTTCCCGAAGGACGTGAAGGCGCTCCTGGCCAGTGCCGGCGGCGTGGGCGCGCCGCTGCACGCGCTCGC
>CADEEN010000052.1 GCA_902826345.1 uncultured Burkholderiales bacterium
GTCGACGCAGAGCAGTGCGCCGGCCTTCTTTGCCATGCCGGCCAGCGCGGCGATATCGCAGACCTCCGTCAGCGGATTGCTCGGCGTCTCGGCGAACAGCAGCTTGGTGTTCGGCTGCACCGCCGCGCGCCAGGCATCGACATCGGACTGCGCGACGAAAGATGTCTGCACGCCGTACTTCGCAAAGTCCTGGAACAACTTGATCGTCGAGCCGAACACCGACTGCGAGCACACCACGTGGTCACCGCTCTTCAAGGTGCCCATGATCAGCAGCAGGATCGCCGCCATGCCGCTGGCGGTGCCGATCGCCGCTTCGCTGCCTTCCATCGCCGCCAGGCGGCGCTCCATCATCGTCACCGTCGGGTTCGAGAAACGCGAATAGACGAAGGCTTCTTCTTCGTTGGCAAAACGCGCCGCGGCGGTGGCTGCATCCGGGTGCACGAACGAGCTCGTCAGGTACAGCGCTTCGGAGTTCTCGCCCCACTGCGACGGCGGCAGGCCTTCGCGAACGGCCAGCGTGTCGAGCCGCGCATCGGCCGGCAGCTGGGTCTTCGGCAGTTTTTTCATCCACCCTCCGCACTCTGCAACGCCAGGCGCGAGCGCTCTTCGCCCTCTTCTTCGTCGAACTGCAAGCGCCGCTGCGCTTGCAGCGTCGCGAAGTCGGCGTCGGTGACATCGCCGGTGATGTAGCGGCCGTCGAAGCAACTGGCCTCGAAGCTCTTCAACGTCGGGTTCAACGCGCCGACGACGCGCTTCATCGCATCCACATCCTGGTAGATCAGCGCATCGGCGCCGATGAACTGGCGGATCTCCTCGACGCTGCGTGTGGCGGCGATCAGCTCCTCACGCGTCGGCATGTCGATGCCGTAGACATTCGGAAAGCGCACCGGCGGCGCGGCCGAGGCCATGTAGACCTTGTTCGCACCGGCATCGCGCGCCATCTGCACGATCTCCTTGCTCGTCGTGCCGCGCACGATCGAGTCGTCGACCAGCAGCACGTTGCGGCCGCGAAACTCCTGCGGCATCGCGTTCAACTTCTGACGCACGCCTTTGCGACGCACCGCCTGCCCCGGCATGATGAAGGTGCGGCCGACATAACGATTCTTGACGAAGCCTTCGCGGTACGGCTTGCCGAGCTTCTGCGCCAGCTGCATCGCGCTCGGCCGGCTCGATTCGGGGATCGGGATGACGACGTCGATCGCGGACGGCGGCATCGTCGAGATCACGCGCTGCGCCAGCGTCTCGCCCATGTTCAACCGCGCCTGATAGACCGAGATGCCGTCCATCACCGAGTCGGGCCGCGCCAGATAGACGAACTCGAACATGCACGGGTGCAGGCTCGGCGTGGCCGAGCATTGCCGCGAATGCAATTGGCCTTGCAGATCGATGAACAACGCCTCGCCCGGCGCCACGTCGCGCACCAGCCGATGCCCTGTGCCTTCGAGGGCCACGCTCTCGCTGGCGACCATCACTTCGCCGTCCGCCGCCATGCCATACGCCAGCGGACGGATGCCGTACGGATCGCGAAACGCCAGCAGCCCGTGGCCGGCGATCAGCGCCACCACCGCATACGAGCCCTTCAAGCGCCGGTGCACGGCCGCCACCGCCTTGAAGACCTCATCGGGCGTCAGCGGCAGGTCACGCGCCGCGAGTTCGAGCTCGTGGGCGAGGATGTTGATCAGCACCTCGGTGTCGCTGCCGGTGTTGATGTGGCGGCGGTCGATCTCGAACAGCTCGGCCTTCAGCGTGTGCGCGTTGGTCAGGTTGCCGTTGTGCACGAGCACGATGCCGAACGGCGCGTTGACGTAGAACGGCTGCGCTTCTTCCTCGTTGTAGGCGTTGCCCGCGGTCGGGTAGCGCACCTGGCCCAGGCCGACGTTGCCCGGCAGCGCACGCATGTTGCGTGTGCGAAAGACGTCGCGCACCATGCCGCGCGCCTTGTGCATGAAGCACTTGGTGCCCTGCATGGTGACGATGCCCGCGGCGTCCTGACCGCGGTGTTGCAGCAGCAGCAGCGCGTCGTAGAGGAGCTGGTTGACAGGCTGAGTGGAGATGACGCCGACGATGCCGCACATGGTTTGCGTCTCCTAGATGGAAGTGGGCAACTGGCGCGCGATGACGTCAGGCAACATCGGCTTCAAGCCCTGCAAAGTGCTGGCCAGCCAGACCGCGCCGCGCGATTGCTGCCACGCCGCCGAGCGCTGCGCCGGCGACAGCATGACGACGGTGGCCACGGCGAGCAGCAGCACCGCACCACGCGCCAGACCGAACACGCCGCCGAGCACGCGGTCCACAGGTTGCAGCGGCGTCGCGTGGATCACCATGCGCACCAGGCGCGAGGCCAGCGCCCAGACGATGAGCGCCAGGACGAAGGTGGCGAAGAAAGCGATGCCGTGGTTGAGCGCGCTGCCGGGCACGCCGATCGGCACGTAGGCCGCCATCAGCGGCGCCAATGCTTGCGCGGCGATGAAGGCCACGACCCAGCCGATGAGCGAAAGCACCTCGAAGACGAGGCCGCGCCACAGGCCGACGACGACCGAGATGAACAGCACCGCGAGCAAGGCCCAATCGACCCAGCCGAAGTCAGGCCAACTGCCGTTCATAGCGTCAGCACCGAACCGCCGAGCCCGGCCGCCTTGGCCTGCGCAGCGACCTTCTCGGCTTCTTCACGCGAGGCGAACGGGCCAACGCGCACGCGCGTGCGCTTGCCGTCTGCCGTGTCGACGGTCTGCGTGAACGTGACCAGACCCGCCTTCTGCGCCTTGCTGCGCACATCGCGCACGGCGGACGTTTCCGCGAAGGCGCCGATCTGCACGACGAAGCGGCCGGCGCTGGCCGCTGCGGGCTTGGGTGGCTCGGCGACGGGTTTGGGTGGCGTGGGCGCCGGGGCAGGCGCGACGGCGACCGCAGGCTTCGGCGACGCAGCCGGCTCGCTGGCCTTGACGGCGGGTTTGGCTGCCGGCGCCGCGGCAGCACTCGCCGCGCTCGTCGGCAGGGCCGCCATGGGCGCCGCATCCGCGCTCGATGCCGCCGGTGCAGCCAGCCCCGGCGCCGACGCGGCAGGCTTGGCCACCGGCTTCGGCGCCGGCAAGGCCAGCGGCGGCACGCCATCGCGCGGCGGAATGACGATCGGGATGTCGACCGCAATCGGCCGCGGCTGCGTCTCGAACAGCAGCGGGAAGGCGATCACGCCGATGCCGAGCAACACCACCGCACCGATCAATCGCCGCCGCGCGCGCAGACGCGCCAGTTCTGCCTGCTCGCCCGACATCACGTTGGACGACGCCGCTCCTTGCGTGGCCCCGGCGCTGTCGCGCTTGGTGAAGATGTCCTGCAGTCCCATGCGTGGCGTGTTGGTGGCGGCTGGCACGGTGGCTGCTGCTCGCTAGCCCGTGTGAGAACCGGAGTGAAGAGCGCCCAGCCGCGGCAAGCCGTCCTTGAGAACGCCGCCCACCGTGAGGAATGAACCGAAGACCAAAATTCTATCAGCGGGGTCTGCGCGCTCGAGTGCCGCGGCCAGGGCGTGCGAGGGCGAGGCGTGCGCGCTGACCGTGGCGCGTGGCTGCACGTGCCGGATGATCTTGCCCAGCGTCTCGGCACTGGCCGCGCGCGGCACCGGCAAGTCGGTGCAGTACCAGTCTTCGACGATCGGCGCCAGGCGCTGCACCACACCTTGCAGATCCTTGTCCTGCATCGCGCCGAACACGGCATGCGTGCGCGGGTAGAAACCCATCGCGTCGAGATTGGCGGCCAGCGCCGCCACCGAATGGGGGTTGTGCGCCACGTCGAGCACGAGCGTCGGCTGGCCGGGAACGATCTGGAAGCGGCCCGGCAACTCGACCGTGGCCAGACCCTGGCGAATCGCCTGCACGGCCACCGGCAATCGCTCGCGCATGGCTTCGAGCGCAGACAACACGCCTGCGGCATTGACCAACTGGTTGGCGCCGCGCAGCGACGGATAGGCCAGGCCATTGATGCGCTTGCCGCGGCCGGCCCACATCCATTGCTGGCGGTCGCCGCCGTGGTTGAAGTCGCGGCCGACGAGCCACAGGTCGGCGCCGATGGCCTTGCCGTACGCGGCCAACGACGCCGGCGGCACCGGGTCGCTGACGATGGCCGGCTTGCCGCTGCGCATGATGTGCGCCTTTTCGTGGCCGATGCTTTCGCGGTCGGGGCCGAGGTACTCGGTGTGGTCGAGGTCGATGCTGGTGACGATCGCGCAATCGGTGTCGATCGCGTTGACCGCATCGAGGCGGCCACCGAGGCCGACTTCGAGGATCACCACGTCGAGCGGGTGTGCAGACAGGCAGCGCATGATGGCCAGCGTCGTGAACTCGAAGTAGGTCAGCGTGGTGTCGCCGCGCGCCGCATCCACCGCTTCGAAGTGCGGCAGCAGCGCTTGCGCATCGACGCTGGCGCCGCCGACACGGCAGCGCTCTTCGAAGTGAACCAGATGCGGCTTGATGTACAGGCCCACGCGGTAGCCCGCCGCAAGCAGGATCGACTCCAGCATGGCGCAGGTCGAGCCCTTGCCGTTGGTGCCGGCCACCGTGATCACCGGGCAGTCGAAGCGCAGGGCGAGCCTGTCGCGCACGGCCAGCGTGCGCGTCAGCGTCATGTCGATCGTCTTCGGGTGCAGGCGCTCGCAGTGGGCGAGCCAGTCTTGCAGCGTCACGCCACGGCGTCGGCGCTTTGGCGTTGCAACATCGCCAGCATGCGCGCGATGACGCTGCGCAGTTGGCGCCGGTCGACGATCATGTCGATTGCGCCCTTGCTCTGCAGGAACTCGCTGCGCTGGAACCCTTCGGGCAGCTTCTCGCGCACCGTGTTCTCGATCACGCGCGGGCCGGCAAAACCGATCAGCGCCTTCGGCTCGCCGATGACCACATCGCCCATGAAGGCGAAGCCGGCCGACACGCCGCCCATCGTCGGGTCGGTGAGCACGCTGATGTACGGCAGGCGCGCTTTGGCCAATCGTGTCAGCGACGCGTTGGTCTTGGCCATCTGCATCAGGCTCAATAAGCCTTCCTGCATGCGCGCGCCGCCGGTGGCCGTGAAGCAGACGAAGGGCACCTTCTGCTCGACGGCGGTTTCGACGCCGCGCACGAAGCGCTCGCCGACCACCGAGCCCATCGAGCCGCCCATGAAATCGAACTCGAAGCACGCGGCGACGAGGGGAATCGTGTGCACCGCGCCGCCGACGACGATCAGCGCGTCGGTTTCACCGGTGGCTTCGAGCGCATCGCGCAGGCGCTCGGGGTATTTCTTGCTGTCCTTGAACTTCAGCGGATCGACCGGCATTACTTCCTGCCCGATCTCGTAGCGGCCCTCGGGGTCGAGGAAGGCATCGAGCCGCGAGCGCGCGCCGATGCGGTGGTGGTGATCGCACTTCGGGCAGACGTTGAGGTTCTGGTCGAGGTCGGTCTTGTAGAGCACCGTCTCGCACGACGGGCACTTGACCCACAGGCCCTCCGGCACCGTACGGCGCTCACTCGGATCGGTCGGTTGGATCTTGGGCGGAAGGAGTTTTTCGAGCCAGCTCATGCGAGGGTGTCCTTCTTCTGAAGCGAGTCCAGAGCGGCGCGGATCTCGGCGATGAACGCCGCAGCCGCGGGGGCGACAGTATCGCGCTTTTGCGTTTCCATGATCTGCACCAGGCGCGAGCCGATGACGACGGCATCCGCCACGCGGCCGATCGCCTGCGCGGTGGCGGCATCGCGGATGCCGAAGCCCACGCCCACCGGCACGCTGACATGCTTGCGAATGCGCGGCAGCACCTGCGCCACGGCGTCGGTGTCGAGGTGGCCGGCGCCGGTGACGCCCTTGAGCGACACGTAGTACACGTAGCCGCTGGCGATGCGGCCGACGCCGGCCATGCGTGCGTCGGTCGAGGTCGGCGCGAGCAGGAAGATCGGGTCGAGCGCTGCCGCCTTGAGTTGCTCGGCGAACGTCACCGCTTCTTCCGGCGGGTAATCGACGACGAGCACGCCATCGACACCGGCTGCTTTGGCATCGGCGATGAAACGCTCGATGCCGTAACGCTCGATCGGGTTCGCGTAGCCCATCAGCACGACCGGCGTGCTCGTGTTCTTCACGCGAAACGCCTGCACGTACGACAGCACCTGCGGCATGCCGATGCCCTTGGCCAGCGCACGCTCCGACGCCTTCTGAATCACAGGGCCGTCGGCCATCGGGTCGGAGAACGGCACGCCGAGTTCGATCACGTCGGCCCCCGCTGCGGCCAGCGCGTGCATCACGTCGGTGGTGGATTCGGGAAAAGGGTCGCCGGCGCAGATGTACGGAATCAGCGCGGTGCGCTTGTCGCGTTTGAGCGCGTCGAAAGTGGCTTTGACGCGGCTCATTGCTTCACCGCCTGGCCTTTGCACGACGGGCGGCAAT
The DNA here is from genome assembly GCA_902826345.1 of uncultured Burkholderiales bacterium. Classification (GTDB taxonomy): domain Bacteria; phylum Pseudomonadota; class Gammaproteobacteria; order Burkholderiales; family Burkholderiaceae_C; genus CADEEN01. The sequence continues at coordinate 6,400 of CADEEN010000052.1, forward strand.
AGAACTCCGCACCCGACAGATCGGCGACGGTGCCGATGTCCTTGTCGCCACGCCCCGAGAGATTGACCAGCAGATGCTGATCGCTCTTCATCGTCGCCGCGATCTTCATCGCATGCGCCACGGCATGGCTCGATTCGAGCGCAGGGATGATGCCCTCCGTGCGGCACAGCCGGTGGAACGCCGCCATCGCTTCGTCGTCGGTGATGCTGACGTACTCCGCGCGGCCGATGTCTTTGAGGTACGCGTGCTCCGGCCCGACGCCCGGGTAGTCGAGACCTGCCGACACCGAATGCGTCTCGGTGATCTGACCGTTCGCATCCTGCAGCAGGTACGTGCGGTTGCCGTGCAACACGCCGGGTGTGCCGGCGGAAAGCGACGCAGCGTGCTTGCCGGTGGCGAGGCCCTGCCCGGCGGCCTCGACCCCGATCAAGCGCACCGCTTCATGCCCGATGTACGGATAGAACAGCCCCATCGCATTGCTGCCGCCGCCCACACACGCGATCACCGCATCGGGTTGGCGTCCGACCATCTCCGGCATCTGCACCAGGCACTCGTCGCCGATCACGCGTTGAAAGTCTCGCACCAGCATCGGGTACGGATGCGGGCCAGCCACGGTGCCGATGATGTAGAAGGTGTTCTCGACGTTGGTGACCCAATCACGCAGCGCTTCGTTGAGCGCGTCTTTCAGCGTCTTCGAGCCCGACTCCACCGGCACGACCTTGGCGCCGAGCAGGTGCATGCGATAGACGTTCGGCGATTGGCGCTTCACGTCTTCGCTGCCCATATAGACGACGCACTCCATGCCGTAGCGCGCAGCCACGGTGGCGCTGGCCACGCCATGTTGGCCCGCGCCGGTTTCGGCGATCACACGTGGCTTGCCCATGCGCCTTGCGAGCAGCGCCTGGCCGATGGTGTTGTTGACCTTGTGCGCGCCCGTGTGGTTCAAGTCCTCGCGCTTGAGAAAAATCTGCGCGCCGCCGATCTCGCGCGACAAGCGCGCCGCGTGGTAGATCGGGCTCGGCCGGCCGACGAAGTGCTTCAACTCACGCTTGAACTCGGCGACGAACTCGGGGTCGCGGCGGTAGTGCTCGTAGGCGGCCTTCAATTCATCCAGCGCATGGATCAGCGTCTCGGCGACGAAGGTGCCGCCGTAAGGACCGAAGTGCCCGCGCTCATCGGGTTGGTGATAAGCGGGCTGTTGGTGGTTCAGCATGGTGATGGTCTCGGGTTCAGTTCGCGGCGTCGGCGAGCCTTGCATCGGCTTCGCGGACGGCTTCGCAGAACCGGCGTATCAGCGCGGCATCCTTGATGCCTTTTTCACCCGCTTCGACGCCGGAGCTCACGTCAACGGCATAGGGCCGGACGGCAAGCACCCCATCGATCACGTTTACAGGACTCAACCCACCAGACAAAACGAGCGGAGTCCTTGTGACGTGGGGACTGTCGGGGGGAATGAGCGACCAATCGAACCTCTTGCCACCGCCGCCGTAGCCCTCGACATCGGCGTCGAGCAGCAAGGCAGCCGCGTTGGGAAAACGGTGCATGCAGTCTAGCAAATCGACACCGGGTTGCATGCGCACGGCACGCAGGTAGGCGCGCATCGCAGCGTCGCATTCGGCTGGCGTCTCGTCGCCGTGGAACTGCAAGAGCGCCTGCGGCAAGGCCTTGCACGCAGCGTCGATGGCAGCCGGCGTGGCGTTGACGAAGAGCAGCACCGGCGCGACGAAGGGCGGCATCTCTCGCGCCAGTTGAACCGCGCGCTCGAGGCCGACGTAGCGCGGGCTCTTCGCGTAGAGATTGAGCCCGATCGCGTCGGCGCCGGCTTCAACGGCTGCGGCCACATCGGCCTCGCGCGTCAGGCCGCAGATCTTGATGCGCGTTCGGGCGCTCAAGGTTCAAGGCAGCCAGTCGAAGGCCGGCGTGTGTTCTGGAATCCCATGCGCCGCATCGTAGTACGGGCCGGCGAAGTACAAGCCGTCGGCGGCGAATGTCGGCGCAGCGGCGTCGCGGTCTTTCGCCGCCAGCACCTCCGCCGTCCACGCCGCGTCTTGCGAGCCCTGCCCCACGGCAACCAGACAGCCCATGATGTTGCGCACCATGTGGTGCAGGAAGGCGCTGCCGTCGAAGTCGAAGCGCCAGTAAGCGCCGCGCCGTTCGATCGCGATCTTGCGCAGCGTCTTCACCGGCGACAGCGCCTGGCACTCGGACGAGCGGAACGACGAGAAGTCGTGCTCGCCGATCAGGTGGGCCGCCGCGGCGCGCATCGCCTCGCCGTCGAGCGGCCGGAACACCCAGCCGACGACGCTGCTTTCGAGCGCCGGCCGCACCGCGGATTCGAGCAGCAGGTACACGTACCGTCGGCCGCGCGCGCTGTTGCGCGCATGGAAGTCCGCCGCCACGGGCACGCACCACTGCACGGCAACGTCGCCCGGCAGGTAGCGGTTGGTGCCGCGTACCCAGGAGAAAAGATCACGCTCGACCGGCGCATCGATATGCACCACCTGGTTCAGCGCATGCACGCCGGCGTCGGTGCGGCCGGCGCACAGTGTGGACACGGGTCTGTCAGCGAACGACGTCAGTGCCGCTTCGACGCGGTCTTGCACCGTGCGCCCACCGGGCTGGCTCTGCCAGCCCTGGTAGGCGCTGCCGCGGTAGGCGAGGCCGAGCGCCAGGCGCCCGGCGCCCGGCGCTGCGGGCATCAGGCGAGGGCGTCGAGCAGGCTCTGCGCGCGCGCCTTCAGCGGGCCGGTGGCCTTGGCCAGCACCTCTTCGAGCAGATCGCGCGCGCCTTCCTTGTCGCCGATCTGGCGGAACTCTTCGGCCAGCTCGAGCTTGCGCGTCAGCGGGTCGGCGGCCTCGAGCGGCGGTTGCTGCGTGCTGTCGGGGCCGAAGCTGCCGAAATCGAGCGCCGGCTCGGTGGCCTTGCCGGGTTTGGGCTTGCCCAGGTCGAGCGAGATGCCGCTCAAGTCGAACGGCATCGCCTTGGAGTCGGGGCCCGAACGCGACGCGGCGGCCGCAGCCGGCGTGGCCGGCAGGTCAGGAAACTTGTCGAGGTTGTTGTTCAGCGCCGCCGACTTGGCCGGCAGCGGCTGCGTGCTGTCGAGCGCGGGCGGGGGCGCCAGTGCTTCGGAGTAGGCCAGATCGAGATCGAGATCGACGGCGTCACCGTTCACATTCAGCTTGTCGAGTTCATCGGGCGACAGGCTCGGCGGCTCGGTCGGGATCACCGACAACGGCAGCGTGCTGGCGCCCAGCGGCTCGACAACGGCCGAGCCGGCCATCGCGTCTGCGGCACTCGCAGGACGGCCACCCGGCTGATACAGCGGGTTCTCCGGGTCGATCTGCTGACCGAGTTCCTGCGTCTTCTGCCACTCTTCGCCGTCGCCGTGCGTCAACCCGAACAGCTGCGTCGCCAGGGCTTCGAAGCCCTTGGTGTCGCGGCGCTTGGCATAGACCTCGAGCAGCTTGGTGCGGATCGCCAGGCGCTCCGGCGTGCTGCGCATCGCCTCCTTCAGGATCTCCTCGGCCTGCAGGTCGCGGCCGTACGCCAGGTAGACGTCGGCTTCAGCCACCGGATCGACGTCGCCGATCGCGTCGAGCTGCGACAGCGAGTAGCTCATCGACGACGCCGCGCCCGATGCATCACGCGTGTCGATGCGCTGGCCGCCAGAGGCGCCGAAGAACGAGTCGGGCTGCAGGCGGCTTTCGAGGAACGACGTCTCGCCACTCTCGTTGCGCGCGCGGCTGCGCCAGCGGTAGATGCCCAGACCGGCGAGCAACGCCACGGCGGCGCCGGCGCCCCAGGGCAGGAACGGGCTGTTCAGCAGGCCATCGAGCGGGCTGGCTTCTTCGACGACCGGAACCGCCGGCGGCTTGGCGGCGACGATCGGCGCGGAGGCTGCCGGCGTGGGTGCGGGCGCCGGCGCGGCCGCAACCGGCGCCGGCGCTGGTGTCGGCGCCACCGGTGGCGGCGGCGGCGGCGCGGGCGCCGGCTCAGGGGCCGGCGCGGGTGCCGGCGGCGCGACCACCGGGGCAGGCGCCGGCGGCGCCGCGGCGACGACCACCGGCGCTGGCGCCGGTGCAGCGGCGCCCGGCTGGACTGCCGCCGACGTGCCTTGCTGCAGCGCCTTCAACTCATCGGCGTTGCGCTTCAATTCGGCGACGCGCTGCTCTTGCGCTTTCTTCTCGGTGTCGGAAGACACTTTCGACTCGGCCGCCGAGGCTGCGCCCTTGACGGCGCCTTGCGACAGCGTCAGCCGGTCCGGCGTCGGCGCGGCGGCTTTCTTGTCATCGACCTGCGCCTGCACGCGACCCGTGGCCTGGCGCGACGGCGCGGCGGCCTTGATTTCGGGCACACCGGCGGCGAGTCGCTCGCGATACGCGCCGAAGTCGGCGCTTTGCGCCTGGATGACCTGCTTGGCATCGGCCGTGCTGGTCTCCTTGGCCTTGTCGGCCGACGGCACCGTCAGGTCAGCGCCGGCCTTCAGGCGGTTCATGTTCTCGGCCATGAAGGCATCGGGGTTGGCGCGGAACAGCGCCACCAGCATCTGGTCGAGCGAGACGCCTTCGCGTTGCGTCTTCTGCGCCACCCTGGTCAGCGTGTCGCCCTGGCGCACCTTGTACTCGTCGATGTTGGCGCCGGCGCGTGGCGCCGCCGCGGTGGCGGCTCGCGGAGCCGCTGCCGGCGTGGGCGCAGCGCGTGGCGCGGGGGTGGGCGCAGCGCGCGGTGCCGCCGCGGGCGACGGCGCAGGTGCCGCAGCCACCGCCGGCGCCGGCCGTTGTGCCTGCGCGGCGGCCGGCGGCGTCGGCGCCGGCGACATCGACGGCGCGATCGGCGCGGGCGCCGGTGAAGTAGCCAGGCGCGTGCTGCCCGGCGGATCGAGCAGCAGCGTGTATTCGCGCACCAGGCGGCCGCTCGACCAGGTGATTTCGAGGATCACATCGACGAATGGCTCCTGGACCACACGGTCGCTGACGATGCGCAGGTAGGAGCGGCCATCGGCGCGCTTGGCCACCGTGACCTGCGTGCTCGGCAGCGCGGCGTTGTAGTCGATGCCGGCGGCGCGGTAGGCCTCGGCCGACGCCACCTTGACGCGCAGCGACGAGGCCTCTTCGGCCGTCATGTTGGTGATGTCGATCTCAGCGCGCAGCGATTCGCCGAGCGCCGATTGCACGGCCATGCGGCCCAGGCCGAGGGCCCAGGTACCGGTCGAAGCGAGCGTGAGTGCGGCGGCTGCAACGGCCGAAAGCGCATGGCGCGCCGCTGTTTTTCGCAGGGTGGTCTTCAAAGCGTCTCCCAATGACGAGCGGCGGACAGGACGACCGTCCGCCGCCAGATGGACTGGGCATGCCGAGCGAGCGATGCCGATGTCATACCGAGTTCAAAAGCCGTACGGCCTCGAAATTCACAATAGCATCAAGCATATAGGGTGACAAGCTCATGCAAAGTCTGACCTCCGCCTCGCGGCGGTTACGAACCGAAGCATCGCGTGAACTTGTTGTCAAACGACGACGTGTCGTATGCCGGCCTATTGTTCAAGCAGGATACGCAGCATGCGCCGCAGCGGTTCCGCCGCGCCCCACAACAGCTGATCGCCGATCGTGAACGCGCCGAGGTACTGCGGGCCCAGCGCCGTCTTGCGCAGACGGCCCACCGGGATGGCCATCGTGCCCGTCACCGCCACCGGCGTCAGCTCACGCACTGTGGCCTCGCGCGTGTTCGGCACGACCTTCACCCAGGCGTTGTCGGCGGCGATCAGGGCTTCGAGGTCGGTCAGCGGCACGTCCTGCTTCAGCTTGATGGTCAGACTCTGGCTGTGGCAGCGCATCGCGCCGACACGCACGCAGGTCGAGTCGATCGGCGTGGCCGGCGTGCCGAAGCCCGGGCCGCGGCCGAGGATCTTGTTCGTCTCGGCGCCGCCCTTCCACTCTTCGAGGCTGGTGCCGTCGCTGCGGTCACTGTCGATCCACGGGATCAGGCTGCCGGCCAGCGGGACCATGAAGTTCTTCGTTTCTTCGGCGGACAGGCCGCGCTGCGTGGCCGCGACCTGGCGGTCGATCTCGAGGATCGCGCTGGCCGGATCGCCCAGCAGCGCTTTGACGCCGGCATTGACCGTGCCCATCTGCGTCAGCAGCTCGCGCATGTGCTGCGCGCCGCCGCCGCTGGCGGCCTGGTAGGTGCTGGTCGTCATCCACTCGACGAGATCGGCTTTGAACAGCGCGCCGACGCCCATCAGCATGCAGCTCACCGTACAGTTGCCGCCGATGAAATCCTTCACGCCCTTGGCCAGCGCGTTCTGGATCACCGGCAGGTTGACCGGGTCGAGTGCGATCACCGCGTCGTCTTGCATGCGCAGCGTCTTCGCGGCGTCGATCCAGTAGCCCTTCCAGCCGCCAGCGCGCAGCTGCGGATAGACGGCCTTGGTGTACTCGCCGCCCTGCGCGGTGATGACGATGTCGCAACGCTTCAACGCGGCGATGTCGTTGGCGTCGAAGAGTTTGGTTTCGTTCTTGGCGAACTTCGGCGCAGCGCCGCCGGCATTCGATGTCGAGAAGAACACCGGCTCGATGAGCGCGAAGTCGCCTTCGGCCTGCATGCGGTCCATGAGTACCGAGCCCACCATGCCGCGCCAGCCGACCAATCCTACGAGTGCCATTTCAGTTTTCCTTGCGTCACGGACCCCGGTTCATCCCGGCTCGCGTCGCCGGGGTCCGATGAAGGGGCGAAACGATCCGGGAGCTTTCAGCTCTTGGTGATCGTTTTGGTGGTCGTGAGGGCGGCGACAACTGCATCGCCCATCGCGCGCGTGCCCACCTTCGTCGTGCCTTCGCTCCAGATGTCGGCCGTGCGAAAGCCGGCCGACAACACGCTCTTCACCGCCGACTCGATGCGGTCGGCGGCCTCGGGTTGTTGGAGCGTGAAGCGAAGCATCATGGCAGCGGACAAGATTGTAGCCAGCGGATTGGCCATGTCCTTGCCCGCGATGTCGGGCGCGCTGCCGTGGCTCGGCTCGTACAGGCCCTTGTTGTTCTTGTCGAGCGAAGCCGAGGGCAGCATGCCGATCGAGCCGGTCAACATCGCCGCTTCGTCACTCAGGATGTCGCCGAACATGTTGCCGGTGACGACGACGTCGAACTTCTTCGGCGCCTTGACGAGCTGCATCGCCGCGTTGTCGACGTACATGTGGTCGAGCTCGACGTCCGGGTACGACGCGTGCACTTCCGTGACCACATCCTTCCAGAACTGGAAGGTCTCGAGCACGTTGGCCTTGTCGACGCTGGTCACGCGCTTGCTGCGTTTTTGCGCCGCCTGGAACGCCACATGCGCGATGCGCTCGATCTCGGGCTTGCTGTAGCGCATCGTGTCGAAGGCTTCTTCGCTGCCGGGGAAATGCCCGTCGACCGCGGTGCGGCGGCCGCGCGGCTGGCCGAAGTAGATGTCGCCCGTCAACTCGCGGATGATCAGGATGTCCAGCCCCGCCACCAGCTCGGGCTTGAGAGACGACGCGTGCGTCAATTGCTCGTAGCACAACGCCGGGCGGAAGTTGGCGAACAGGCCGAGGTGCTTGCGCAGACCGAGGATCGCCTGCTCCGGGCGCAGTGCGCGTTCGAGCTTGTCGAACTTCCAGTCGCCGACGGCGCCGAAGAGGATCGCGTCCGCCGCCTTCGCCAGATTCAGCGTCGCCTCGGGCAGCGGATGGCCGTGCGCCTCGTACGCCGCGCCGCCGACGAGCGCGGTTTCCAACTCCAGCGGCACGTCGAGCGCGCGCAGCACGCGCACCGCCTGCGCGACGATCTCGGTGCCGATGCCGTCACCCGGCAAGACTGCAATCTTGTGGCTCATGACTCTTCCATCTTCGCTTCACACAGCCGCTGCACCAGGTGGTGCTCGCAGGCCTTGAACAACACATACGCGGCCATGCTCAGCACGGCCGTGACCATCAACTCCAACAACTGCTGCGCCGCGCCGTCGGCCAGCGCCTGCATGCCATGTTCGGCGATCAACGCCAGGTTCGCCTTCAGTACCAGGAACAGGTTGTAGGTGCCGACGCCGAAGACGAGGAACGAAACCACCAGCACGATGAACGTCAGCCAGGCGCGCGGGAACACCACACGCTGCAGCCAAGCCGGCATCAGAGCGGCCGGCCTTCGAGCCACGGCCGGCTGGCCAGCCGCTCGGCCTCGAAAGCGCGGATTTTGTCGGCGTGGCGCAGCGTCAGGCCGATGTCGTCCCAGCCGTTGACGAGGCACTGTTTGCGAAACGGCTGCACGTCGAACGGCAACTCGCTGCCGTCGGGCTTGACAACCACCTGCCGCGGCAAGTCGATCGTCAGCGCGTAGCCGACGAAGGCCGCGACCTCGTCGAACAGCTTGGCCACCTGGCTGTCGGGCAAGACGATCGGCAGCAGGCCGTTCTTGAAGCAGTTGTTGAAGAAGATGTCGGCGTAGCTCGGCGCGATCAGTGCGCGAAAGCCGTACTGGTCCAACGCCCACGGCGCATGCTCGCGGCTGGAACCGCAGCCGAAGTTCTCGCGCGCCAGCAGCACCGAGGCGCCGCCGTAGCGTGGCTGGTTGAGGACGAAATCCGGGTTGCTCTTGCGTGTCGCCGGGTCTTGCCCCGGCTCGCCCTTGTCGAGGTAGCGCCACGCGTCGAACAGGTTCGGACCGAACCCCGTGCGCTTGATCGACTTCAGGAACTGCTTCGGGATGATCGCGTCGGTGTCGACGTT
>CADEEN010000053.1 GCA_902826345.1 uncultured Burkholderiales bacterium
CGTCGGTCAGGCCGGCAGTGCACAGCTCGGCGAGCAGGCTGCGCGCGGCGCGGATGCCGTTGGTGAGCAGGCAGGCGCGCAGGCCGCGCTCGGCCAGGCGGCGCACGATGGCGACGAGCTCGTCGCGCCGGCGCAGCGTCGGCTCGCCACCCGAGACCTGCACATCGGTGCCTGGCCCGTAGTGGGCGACGATCATGTCGATGCGGCGGAAGATCTCTTCGAGCGGAAAGTCGCGCACCGCCTCGGCCGACTCGCTGAGGTAGCACAGCGTGCAGTCGAGGTTGCAGCGCTGCGTGATCTCGAGCGACACGCAGGCCACCGGCCAGCGCCGCCCGGCCATCTGGCCGGGCCACCACTGGCCGGTGCGTTGCATGCGGCGCTGCATGCCGCCCAGCGTGTGCTCGTCGCAGACGGTCATCGGGCGTCGAGCTTAAGCCTTCGCCCGCGCCGCGCTGCCATGCCTTCAGTTGCCGGAGCGACGCAGCAGGCGCACGCTGACTTGCGCCACCGGGTTGCGCCAGTCGCGGCCGATCGGCTTCAAATCGCCCACGCCATGCACGCCGCGGTGCACGTGCACGAAGCCCTCGCCGCCGCCGACGCGTGCGCCGCCGCCCGAGCCGCCGCACTCAGCGAAGAAGGGGCCGGGGATCGACGTGCAGAGCTCGTCGTTGACCTCGCTGCCCGAGTCGTAAGCGACCGCGGTGTAGTTCTGCGCCGGCCAGCCGGGGTAAGGCAGTTGCACCGCATTGAGCGACATGAAGGCGTCGTTGGTCGGAATCAGCATCGCGGCGATGCTGAAACGGTCGCGCCACGGGTTGCCCTGGATCTGGAAGCTGATCGACTTGCCCGGGTCGAGCAGGCCGTCGCCGGCGGCCGTGGCGTTGACCAGCGGGCTGCCGTCGAGCAGCGTGCGCAGCGGCGCGACGTTGCCTTCTTCGGCCAGCGTCGCCAGTTGCGGGATCGCCGGCTGGCCGAGCGTGAAAAAGCGGATGTCCGGCTTGTGCGTGGCCAGCAGCAGCGGCGTGAAGCGCTGGTTGTAGGTGATGTTGGTGACCGTCACCTCGTAGGTCCATCGCCCTTCGTCGGCTTGCGCGCCGAGGGCGGCACTTGCCAAGGCGGCCAGCGACAGGCGGCGGGTCAGGCCGGACAGTGAAAAAGACATGGAGTGCTCCTCGGTGGATGCCTTGCGGCGGGACTCGCAGTGAACCCGTGATGCGCACCGCATTCCTCACGCAGTGATCACGAATTGGTGACGACTTCGCACCACGCGTCGTCGATGCCGCGACACCGGCGGGTGCACACCCGCCGGCCCGTTGCAGGCGTGATGCCCCCGCGTGTCAGTTCGCTGCCAGGCCGTTGGCGCCGGCAGGCAAGCCGTCGATGCGGCTCTGCGCCGAGAGCTGCCCGTCGCGGCCGATGCCGAAGGACTGGATGCTGCGCCCGCCGCCGTTGAGCACGAACAGCGTGCGCCCGCGCGGCGCGATCGCGGCGTCGATCGGCCCGGCGTCGGTGCGCGCTGCCACGGCTTCGGCCAACGCCGCCTGCCCGCGGCGGCCGATGGCATAGCTGCTGATATTGCCGCTGGCGGTGTTGGTGACGTAGGCGTGGCGGCCGTCGCCGGTGACGACGACCCAGCACGCCGCCGATTGCCCCGAGGCCACAGACGCACTCACCAACTGCGGTTGCGCCGAAGCGTGCTCGCCGAACGTGTACGACGACAGCGCGCTCGCGCCGGCCGCGCCGCCGAAGGCTTCCGACACCAGCACCGTGCCGCGGCGATCGACGGCGAAGCCGAACGGCGTCATGCCCGACGATGCCGTGACCACGGGCGCATCGATCGCGCCGTCGCGGCGCACGCGATAGCTGGTGATCTTGTTCGTCGCCTTCTCGGTGACGACCAGCAGCCGCCCATCCTCGGCGAAGGAAACCTGCGCCGGCGCCGTGCCGCCGGCCGCAGACAGCGGCTGCGAGCCGCCGGCCACCGCGTCGAGCACGCCGTGGCGGTTGCGAAAGGCGGCGATGTTGCCGGCGCCGGCGGCGTTGAGCACCACCACCACGCCGTCGTGCTCGGCCACGCTCACCGGGCGCAGGCCGCCGGCATCGACCACCGACGTCAGCTGCAGGCCGCTGCGGCGCACGCGAAAGGTCGACAGCGTGTTGCTGCCGGCGTTGACGACGAACAGGTGCCGGCCGTCGCCGGAGAGCGTGACAGCGCCCTGGTTGCCGAGGCCGCCGCCGCTGCCGATGCCCTGCGTCGGCACACGCGTGGCAAAGCGCAGCGCGCCGTCGCGGCCGCTGTCGTAGACGAGCACCTCGTTGCCGGCGGTGGCGTTGCTGCTGCTGAAGACCTTGCCGGAGCGAAAGCCTTCGTCGTCATCGTCGTGGTACGCCTGCAGCGCGGGCGCGGCGCCGGCGAGCGCGAGGGCCACGCCGAGGGTCTTCAGGGTGAAGCGGCGGCGGTTGGTCATGTATGTCTCCTGGGTTGGTTGAAGCGCTGGCGTTGCGCGCCGCAGTGTCGGCACGGGGCGGGTGGCGAGTCATCACGCAACCGTCATCGATTCGTCCCGGCACGCGATCGGCTGCCCGTGAGAATTGCGTGAAGACTCGCGCGGCCGTGCATGCCAAGCTCGCCGCGTGAACACCACCACCACCACCGACGACACCGCTGCAGCCGATCTCTGCCACCACCGCGAGCACCTGCTGCGCTATGCGCGGCGCCACCTGCGCGACCGCGCGCTGGCCGAAGACGTGGTGCACGACGTGCTTGCCGCGGTGCTCGCCGGGCAGGCCACCTTCAGCCGGCGTTCGAGCCTGCGCACCTGGCTGATCGGCATCCTGAAGCACAAGATCGTCGATGTGCTGCGCTGCCGCAGCGGCGAGCACAGCCTGGACGCGATGCTCGACGAGGAGGCCGCGCCGCAGCGTTTGCCGGCCGCCTTGTCGGATGCCAACGACCCGGCGCTGCTGGTCGGGCAGCGCCAGGCGCTGCGGCGCGTGCAGTCGCGCCTGGCGTCGCTGCCGGCGTCGCTGTCGCGCTGCTTCGAGTTGCACGTGGTGCTCGGCCACAGCACGGCCGAGGTCTGCGCCGCGCTGGACATCACGCCGGGCAACCTGTGGGTGCGGGTGCACCGCGTGCGCAAGGAATTGCTGCTGGCCGCGTAACAGCGGAGCTCGCTGCTAAAGCGGTTCACCAAGCGACCGCCGCGGAGCTGGCTTCGCCAGGCCGCTGGCGGGCCTTGCAGGCCGCAGGGCCGCGAGACGCGTCCCTTCCTCGGCCCGTCCTAGCCGACGCAGGTCGGCTTTGAGCCGCGGGCCTCGGCCCCCTGGGGGGAAGCGGCGAAGCCGCTCCGGGGGGGACCAATCACCCAGCTTGCTGCAAGCTGAACTCGAATCGCGTGCCGTGCGGCGGCTCGCTGATGACGCGCACCGCGCTGCCGTGCAGGTCGAGGATGCGCTTGACGATGGCCAGGCCCAGCCCCGCGCTGGCGCCGTGGCCGGTCTGCTGCGGCGCGTCGTCGGCGCGCCAGTAGCGCTCGAAGATGTGCGGCAGGTGCTCGCGCGCGATGCCGCTGCCGGTGTCGATGACGGCCACGCGCAGTGCGGCGGCGCCGTCGCGCTCGATCGCCAGCGTCACCGCGCCGCCGCGCGGCGTGTGGCGCAGCGCGTTGTCCACCAGGTTCTGCAGCACGCGCTCGATCAGGCCGATGTCGGCGCGCACGAATGCGTGGGCAATGGCTTGCGCCTGGCTGCTGTCGGCCAGCGTCAGCGCCACGCCGCGTTCACGCGCCGCGAGCTGGCCGTCCTGCACCACGTCCTGCAACAGCTCGCCCAGGCGAAACGGCTCCAGCCGCGGCGCCACCTGGCCGGCGTCGAGCTTGGACAGTTCGAACAGGTCGGCGATGCGGCGGTGCAGCCGCTTCAAGTGGCGCATCGCCGTGCGCAGGTGCTGCTCGCGCGCGGCGGCATCGAGGCCGTCGCCGGCCAGCAGCAGCGTCTCGACATAACCCTGCACGTTGGCCAGCGGCGTGTGCAGGTCGTGCGAGATGTTGCTGACGAGCTCGCGGCGCAGGCGGTCGTTGTCCTGCAGGTGCTGCAACTGCTGCGCGATGCGCTGCTGCATCGCGCGCATGGCCTCGCGCAGCGCATCGACCTCGTCGCCCTGTGACGAGGCGGCGGCGCCGCGCTCGTCGCCGCCGTCGGCATGGAAGGCGCGCACCTCGTCGGTGAGGCGCCGCAACGGCCGCGTCAACTGGCGCGTGATCAGCACCAGCAGCAGCGCGGCGCCGGCGGTGGCTGCGAGCGCGATCAGGCTCAGCTCGCGCCACGCGCTCGACTGCGCCACCGCCGCAGCGACGCTCTGCTGCGTCTGCCCCTGCAGCACGACGTAGAGATAGCCGGTCATGCGGCCGTCGGCGGACAGGCCCTCGACCGAGACGACGTTGCGTGCGCCGGGCCGGCGCGGGTCGTCGCCGAGCAGCGGCAGCGGCGGCGGCACGCTGCCGCGCGCGGCCAGCGGGCGCACCACCGCGAGATCGACGCGCGCGGCGAGCGGGCCCTTGGCGTCGATCGCGTGGCCGATGACGCGGCCTTCGGTGTCGAGCAGGTAGACCTCGAGCGCGGGGTTCAGCGCCATGACGTGCATTGCCATGTCGGCCAGGCCCTGGCGGTCGGGCTGGCCGTCGATGCCGATCAGCGGGCGCGGTTGCTGCGCGGCGATGGTGGCGGCCAGATCGAGTTGCAGGCGCTGCGTGGCTTCGAGCGCATCGTGCGCGGCCTGGCGCCGCGCTGCGGCGAGCAGCGCGCTGGCCAGCAGCACCAGCAGCAGCAGCACGGCCGCGGTCAGGCGCACGTGCAGGCGGCGCTGCCAGGCGATCCGCGAGGACGGCGGTGTCTTCATCACGCCGTGCCCGCCGCCTCGAAGCGGTAACCCACGCCCCAGATCGTGTGGATGAAGCGCGCTTCGCTGCGGTCGTCGCCGAGCTTGGCGCGCAGGCGGTTGATGTGGCTGTTGACCGTGTGGTCGTAGCCGTCGTGGCCGTAGCCCCAGACCTGTTCGAGCAGCTCGGCGCGCGTGAAGGCGCGGCCCGGGTGGCGCATGAAGTGCCACAGCAGGTCGAACTCGCGCGGCGTCAGCACCAGCTCCTGCTCGGCCAGCCAGGCGCGGCGCTGCTCGCGGTCGATGCGCAGCTCGGCCGAGGCCAGGATCTGCGGCAAGTCGGCCGGCGCGCTCGGGCTGCTCTTGGCGGAACGGCGCAGCAGCGCGCGCACGCGCGCCTGCAGCTCGAGCAGGGAGAACGGCTTGGTAACGTAGTCGTCGGCGCCGAGTTCGAGGCCGAGCACGCGGTCGAGTTCGGCGGCGCGCGCGGTCAGCATCAGGATCGGCACGTCGTGGCCGCGCGAGCGCAGCGCGCGGCACAGGTCCAGCCCCGACAGGCCGGGCAGGCGAAGGTCGAGCACGATGGCGTCGAAGCGCTGCTCTGTCGCCAGCGCCAGGCCGGACGGGCCGTCGCGCGCGATCGTCACCGTGGCCGGCAGGTCGGACAGGTGCAGGTCGAGCAGCGCGGCGATGTCATGCTCGTCTTCGATGACGAGCAGGCGGGGCGGGGTGTTGGTGGTCATGGGTTGCGCGCTTGGTCGCACCGGGCGGGCGGACCTTACGTCAATCGATGCGGCCGTCGGCGAGCGCGATGTCGGCATCGCGGTGGCGCATGGCTACGGCCAGGGCGATGCGCACGCCCTCGACCAGCGCCGCGAGCGGCAGCGCGGGTTCGCCTTGCCCGGGCAGCGCGCACAGGTGCATGAAGCCGCCGCGCACGCCGCGCTGTCGCGCGAGCGTCTGCATCAGGCCGTAGAAAACGTGGTTGCAGACGAAGGTGCCGGCGCTGTTGGAGACGCCGGCCGGATGCCCTGCGTCGCGCAGCGCCGCCACCATCGCCTTGATCGGCAGTGTCGAGAAGTGCGCCGCCGGGCCGCGCGCGGCGATCGGCCGGTCGATCGGCTGCGCGCCGGCGTTGTCGGGGATGCGCGCGTCGTCGCGGTTGATGGCGATGCGCTCGGGCGTGAAGCCTTCGCGGCCTGCCGCGAGGCCGAGCGCGAGCACGAGTTGCGGGCGGTGCGCCGCGAGGGCGGCGCGCAAGGTGTGGAGCGCGGCGCCGAAGACGCAAGGCAGCACGAGGCCGATCACCGGCACGCCGTCGATCGCGCTGCCGTGCAGCGCCTGCGCCACCTCGCCCGACGGGTTGATGCGGTCGCCGCCGAAGGGCTCGAAGCCGGTGACGAGGATCGGCTTCACGCGGGCAGGCCCCAACCCCCGCCGCCCGGCGTTTCGATGACGAACACGTCGCCCGGAGCCATCGCCGCGGAGCCGATGTGGCCGAGCGTCTCGACCGTGCCGTCGCGGCGCTCGACACGGTTGATGCCGAGCGCGCCCGCGCTGCCGCCGCCAGCGCCGAAGGCAGGAACGACGCGGCCGTTGGACAGGATGCTCGCGGTCATCGGCTCGAGAAAGCGCACGCGGCGCACACCGCCGTCACCGCCGCGCCAGCGGCCGGCACCGCCGGAGCCGCGGCGGATCTCGTAAGCATCGAGCCGCACCGGGAAGCGGAACTCCAGCACCTCGGGGTCTGTCAGGCGTGAGTTGGTCATGTGCGTCTGCACGACCGCGGTGCCGTCGAAGCCGGGGCCGGCGCCCGAGCCGCCGCTGATGGTTTCGTAGTACTGATGCGTCTCGTTACCGAAGGTGAAGTTGTTCATCGTGCACTGGCTAGCCGCCATCACGCCGAGCGCGCCGTACAGGGCGTTGGTGACGCAGCTCGAGGTCTCGACGTTGCCGGCGACCACGGCGGCCGGCGGCGTCGGGTTCAACATGCAGCCTTCGGGCACGATCACCTGCAGCGGCTCGAGGCAGCCGGCGTTGAGCGGGATGTCGTCGTCCACCAGCGTGCGAAAGACGTAGAGCACCGCGGCCATCGTCACCGACTTGGGCGCGTTGAAGTTGTTCGGCAACTGCGTGCTGGTGCCGCTGAAGTCGATCGTGGCGGCACGTTGCGCTTTGTCCACCGTGACCTTGACGGCGATGCGCGCGCCGTTGTCGAGATCGAGCGTGAACTGTCCGTCTTTCAACGCCGTGATGACGCGGCGCACGCTCTCCTCGGCGTTGTCCTGCACATGCTTCATGTACGCATCCACCGTGGCCCGGCCGAACTGCGTCACCATCGCGTGCAGTTCCTCGACGCCCTTCTGGTTGGCCGCGATCTGCGCGCGCAGGTCGGCGATGGTTTGCTGCGGGTTGCGCGCCGGATACGGCCCCGATTGCAGGCGCTCGCGCAGCGCGGCTTCATGCAGTTGGCCGTCGCGCACCAACAGGAAGTTGTCGAACAGCACGCCTTCCTCGTCGATCGTCTTCGAGAACGGCGGCATCGAGCCGGGCGTGCTGCCGCCGATGTCGGCGTGGTGGCCGCGGGACGCCACGTAAAACGTGGCGCCCCGCGGCAAGCCGCCGTCATGACGCCCACCCCCACGCGCACCCTCCCCCTCGAAGGGGGAGGGCTCATCCAGATAGACGGGCGTCACCACCGTCACGTCCGGCAGGTGCGTGCCGCCGTTGTACGGGTCATTGAGCAGGTAGATGTCGCCCGGCCGCATCTGCGGGTTGCGCGCGATCACCGTCTTGATGCTCTCGCTCATCGACCCCAGGTGCACCGGCATGTGCGGCGCGTTGGCGATCAGCTGGCCCTGGGCGTCGAACAGCGCGCAGGAGAAGTCCAGCCGCTCCTTGATGTTCACCGAGTAGGCGGTGTTCTGCAGCTGCAGGCCCATCTGCTCGGCGATGTTCATGAACAGGTTGTTGAAGACCTCCAGCATCACCGGATCGGCGTCGGTGCCGATGGCGTGCTGCGTGGCGCGCGGTTGCACGCGCTGCAACTCGATCGGGCCGTGTGCCGTGAGCTGCGCCTGCCATCCGGGCTCGACCACGGTGGTGGCGTTGCGCTCGGCGATGATCGCCGGCCCGTCGATCGTGGCGCCGGCGCGCAGCGACTCGCGCACGTGCAGCGCCGCGTCGAGCCAGCGGCCGGCGTGCATGCGCACGCGGGCGTCGGCCGGCGGCGTGTGCGGCGTCGCATCGCCGGATGCGGCGGGCGCGTCGTGGCGCTCGCCGGCGCCCACCGCCTCCACCGACACTGCCTCGATCACCAGCAGCCGGTCCGGCATCAGGAAGGCGAAGCGCTGGCGGTAGGCGGCCTCGAACTCGCGCCGCATCCGCGAGATCGGGGCCTCGTCGATCTGCAGCGCGGTGTCGGTGCCCTGGTAGCGCACATGCACGCGGCGCTTCAACTGCACCGCTTCGCCGGCGACACCCTGGTCCGTCAGTTCGCTCGAGGCGTCGGCGCCGAGTTGTGTCAGCCGCGAAGCGGCAGCAGCGAGCCCGGCCTCGTCCAGCGGCAGCTCGATGCTGGCCTCGCGCATCGCGATCGGATCGGCCAGGCCCATGCCGTAGGCCGACAGCACGCCCGCGAGCGGGTGCACGAAGACGCGCGCCATGCCGAGCGCGTCGGCGACGAGACAGGCGTGCTGGCCGCCGGCGCCGCCGAAGCACTGCAGCGTGTACTGCGTCACGTCGTAGCCGCGCGCCACCGAGATGCGCTTGATGGCGTTGGCCATGTTCTGAACTGCGATCTGCAGGAAGCCTTCGGCCAGTGACTCGGGCGTGGTGTCGCGGCCGGTGGCGGCGCGCACTTCGGCCGCCATCGCCTCGAACTTCGCAACCACCGCATCGCGGTCGAGCGACGCATCGCCCGTCGGCCCGAACACCTTCGGGAAATGTGCCGGCGCGATCTTGCCGAGCATGACGTTCGCATCCGTCACCGCCAGCGGCCCGCCGCGCCGATAACTCGCCGGGCCCGGGTTCGCACCCGCGCTCTCGGGGCCGACGCGCAGCCGCGCGCCGTCGAACGACAGGATCGATCCGCCACCGGCTGCGACCGTGTGGATGCTCATCATCGGCGCGCGCATGCGCACGCCGGCCACCTGCGTCTCGAAGGCGCGCTCGAATTCGCCGGCGTAGTGGGAGACGTCGGTGCTGGTGCCGCCCATGTCGAAGCCGATCACCTTGTCGTGCCCGGCCGCGACCGCGGTGCGCACCATACCGACGATGCCGCCGGCCGGGCCGGAGAGGATCGCGTCCTTGCCCTGGAAGCGCTGCGCCTCGGTCAGGCCGCCGCTCGACTGCATGAAGAACAGGCGCACCCCCGGCATCTGCGACGACACCTGCTCGACATAGCGCCGCAGGATCGGCGAGAGATAGGCATCGACGACGGTGGTGTCGCCGCGCGAGACGAACTTCATCAGCGGGCTGGTCTCGTGGCTGGTGCTGACCTGCGTGAAGCCGAGCTCGCGCGCCAGCCGCGCCGCCGCTTGCTCGTGCGCCGTGAAGCGCCAGCCGTGCATGAAGACGATGGCGCAGGCGCGGATGCCGGCATCGAATGCGGCCTGCAATTCCCCGCGCAGGGCCGCCTCGTCGAGCCTGCACAGCAGCTCGCCCTGCGCGCCGACGCGCTCCTCGGCCTCGATCACCTGCTCGTACAGCAGCTGGGGCAGCACGATGCGACGCTCGAACAGCTTCGGCCGCGCCTGGTAGGCGATGCGCAGCGCGTCGCGAAAGCCGCGCGTGGTGACCAGCAGCGTGCGGTCGCCCTTGCGTTCGAGCAGGGCGTTGGTGGCGACGGTGGTGCCCATCTTCACGCACTCGACAAGGGCGGGCGTGATCGCCTCGCCGGCTCTCAGCCCGAGCAGGCGGCGCATGCCCTCGACGGCCGCGTCGCGGTACAGCTGTGGGTTCTCGCTCAGCAGCTTGGCGGTGACGAGCGAGCCGTCGGGCGCGCGCCCGACGATGTCGGTGAACGTGCCACCGCGGTCGATCCAGAACTGCCAGCGCTTCATAGCGAACTCGCTGCGCGCGCGGCCTGGTCGTACATGCCGCTCATCGTGCGCAGCAGCCGCGCCAGCTCGCCGATCGGCGCATTCAGCTCGGTGTCCAGGCTCTCGACCAGGCACTGCTCGCGCACCTTGCGATACGCCTGCACGGCGGCTTCGCCGCTCGGCGTGGGGCTGTACAGCACCTCCTTGCCGACCTTGTCGGCGCGCACCAGGCGCGCGGCCACCAGCTTCTTCAGCGAGTAGGCCACCACATGCGTGTCCTCGTAGTTGAGGACGAAGCAGATGTCGGCCAGCTTCTTGTTGCGCGCGCGGTGATTGACATGGTGCAGCAGCAGCACGTCGGTGATGGTGAGCTCGCCCACGCCCGCCGCCGCCATGCAGCGCACCGCCCAGCGCGAGAACGCGTTCCAGGCCACGATCAGGCCGAACTCGAACTCCGACAGCTCGGCGCTGCGCGGCGAAACGAGGTGCGCCGAGGAGACGATGTTGCCACCCCTCTTCTTCGGCGCACGGCGGGCTGCGGTGGGGGTGCTTCTCGGCATCGGGGTTTGCGGGGTTTCCCTAGAACGCTATCGTTTTGTCGATAAAACGTTGGCGTTGTATCGCAAGCGTCTCTAGACTGCAAGCTTTCGCCTCAACGCACTTTTCGGAGCCCATGCCATGTCGATGATCCGCTCGCTCAGTCTGGCCGCGCTGGCCTGTCTTGCCGCCGGCAGCGGCCTTGCGCAGACCAAGTGGGATCTGCCGTCCGGCTACGCCGCGACCAACTTCCACACCATCAACCTCAACGAGTTCGCGGCCGACGTGGACAAGGCCACCAACGGCAAGCTGAAGATCACCGTGCACGGCAATGCCTCGTTGTTCAAGGCGCCGGAGATCAAGCGCGCGGTGCAGGGCGGGCAGGCGCAGATCGGCGAGGTGCTGATCTCCAACTTCGCCAACGAGTGGCCGCTGTTCGGCGCCGATGCGATCCCGTTCCTGGCCGACAGCTATGACGCGTCGGTCAAGCTGTGGGCGGCGCAGAAGCCGGTGTTCGAGAAGAAGCTCGCCGAGCAGGGCATGGTGCCGCTGTACTCGGTGCCGTGGCCGCCGCAGGGCGTGTACTCGAAGAAGCCGCTGGCCTCGGCGGCCGACTTGAAGGGCGTGAAGTGGCGCGCCTACAACCCGGCGACGAGCCGTATCGCCGAGCTGGTGGGCGCGCAGCCGGTCACCGTGCAGGCTGCCGAAGTCAGCCAGGCGTTTGCCACCGGCGTGGCCGAGTCGATGATGAGCAGCGGCGCCACCGGTTGGGACGCCAAGCTGCACGAGCACGTGAAGTACTGGTACGACACGCAAGCCTGGCTGCCGCGCAACCTGATCATCGTCAACAAGGCGGCGCTCGATGCGCTCGATGCGCCGACGAAGCAGGCCGTGTTGAAGGCCGCGGCCGACGCCGAAGCGCGGGGCCTGGCGGCAAGCAAGAAGGCCAACACCGAGTCGCTCGACAAGTTGAAGGGCGGCGGCATGAACATCCTGCCGCCGCCGGCCGCGCTCTCGGCCGACATGAAGAAGGTCGGCGCGACGCTGCTCAAGGAGTGGCTCGACAAGGCCGGCCCGGAAGGCAAACAGCTCGTCGACGCCTACAGCAAGTAAGTGCGCAAGGTCCTCGACGGCCTGTACGACGGCGCCGCCTGGTTGGCGGCGCTGTTCATGGTGGGGTTGCTGATCGCGGTGCTGCTCTCGGTGGTCGGCCGCGAGCTGAACTTTCACGTCAAGGGCACCGACGCCTACGCCGGCTACTTGATGGCAGCGGCCGGTTTTCTGGCGCTGGCGCACACCTTGAAGCGCGGCGAGCATATCCGCGTCACGCTGCTGCTCGCCGCGCTGCCGGCCGGTGCGCGGCGCGCGCTCGAGCTGTGGGCGCTGGCCTGCTCGTCGGTGCTCGCCGGCGTGCTGTCGTTCTACGCCGCGCGGCTGGTCTGGCAATCGCGGGCCTTCAACGACATCTCCACCGGCAACGACGCCACGCCGTTGTGGCTGCCGCAGTTGGGCATGGCCGCCGGCACGCTGATCCTGTTCATCGCCCTGGTCGATGAGTTGGTGCTCGAGCTGCGCGGGCGGCGTGCCGAGGGCTCTGCGGAGCTGACGCGCAATGAATGAAGTCGTCGTCACGCTGCTGCTGATCGCCGCGCTGTTCGCGATCCTCGCCTCCGGCGTCTGGATCGGCCTGGCACTCGCCGGCGTGGCCTGGATCGGCATGCAGCTGTTCGCGGCGCGGCCCGCGGGCGATGCGATGGCGGTGACGATCTGGGGCGCCGCCTCGAGCTGGACGCTGACCGCGCTGCCGCTGTTCGTCTGGATGGGCGAGATCCTGTTTCGCACACGCCTGTCGACCGACATGTTCCGCGGCCTCGCGCCTTGGATGCAGTTGCTGCCCGGCCGTCTGCTGCACACCAACGTGGCCGGCTGCACGATCTTCGCCGCTGTCTCGGGATCGAGCGCCGCCACCTGCGCCACGATCGGCAAGATGACGTTGCCGGAGCTGAAGCGCCGCGGCTACCCGGACGACATCGTCATCGGCTCGCTGGCCGGCGCCGGCACACTCGGCCTCTTGATCCCGCCGTCGATCATCATGATCGTCTACGGCGTCGCCGCCGAAGTCTCGATCGCGCAGCTTTTCATGGCCGGTGTGCTGCCCGGCGTGCTGCTGGCGTCGCTGTTCTCCGGCTACCTGATCTTCTGGGCGCTGCGCCACCCCACGCTCGTACCGCCGGCCGATGCCACGCTGAGCCTGGCGCAGAAGGTCCGCGAGTCGCGCCATCTGATTCCGGTGCTGCTGTTGATCGTCGCCGTGCTCGGTTCGATCTACGCCGGCATCGCCACCGCCACCGAAGCGGCTGCCGTCGGCGTGGTCGGCGCGCTCGTGCTGTCGGCGGCGCAGGGCTCGCTCAACTGGCAGACCTTCAGGGACTCGCTGCTCGGCGGCACGCGCCTGTACTGCATGATCGCGCTGATCCTCGCCGGCGCGGCCTTCCTCACGCTCAGCATGGGCTACATCGGCCTGCCGCGGCATTTGGCCGAGTGGATTGCGACGCTGGGCCTGTCGCAGTGGCAACTGCTGCTGGCGCTGGCGTTGTTCTACATCGTGCTCGGCTGTTTTCTCGACGGCATCTCGATGGTCGTGCTGACGATCGGCGTCGTCATGCCGACGGTGGTCAAGGCCGGCATCGATCCGCTGTGGTTCGGCATCTTCGTCGTGCTCGTCGTCGAGATGGCGCAGATCACGCCGCCTGTCGGCTTCAACCTGTTCGTTCTGCAGGGCATGACGGGGCGCGAGATCGGTTGGATCGCGCGGGTGACGTTGCCGTTTTTCTTCTGCATGGCGGCGGCGATCGTGCTGGTGACGTTGTTTCCGTCGATCATCACGGCGCTGCCGAAGCTGCTCGTGCGCGCCTGACCGGGCCGCGCGCCGGCACGGGCGCGCTGACGCCGTCACACCCGCACCCCGTGCCTGCGTGGTCCGCGCCGCCGCAGGCGTGCGGGCGTGCATTCCTCACGCGGGCTTTCGACGGCCCTGGTTACGCTCTGTCACCGAGATCGATTCCGCTTCAAGGCAATGAGGCGTGAACGCAGGGACAGGGAGGACCACCACATGAACCAAGCCGTTTCAACACCACTGCCGACCATCACGCTGTCCATCGAGGACGAGTGGAGCTGGCCGCTGCCGCCGTTTGCGCATGCGCAGTCGATGAGCCCGATGCCTGCCGGCGCGCTGCCGTGCCGTGTCGAGTCCGCCGGTGGCGTGACCTTCGAAGGTGAATTGGTCGAGTTCGACATCGCCCGCGAGCGCATGCGGGTGCGTGTCGGCCGCGACGGCGATCCGCTGTGGCTGCCGTTCTCGCGCACACGCCGGTTGACGGTGTTGAAGCCGTGGACGCAGGCGCGGCAGGCGCCGGGCGCACCGACAGAGCGTTTGCCCGCCGCGGCGCAGGAGCGTGACTACACGGCCGAGTTGTCGGCCGGTGGCCAGATGGCCGGCCGCACGATCGGCCATGTGCGCCAGCGCAGCGGCTGGTTTCTGTTCGCGCCGGCCGACGGCGGGCACGCCGTGCTGCGCCAGTTCATTCCCACCGCCACCTGCACCGGTGTCGCTTTGGGCAAGTCGTTCGAAGAGACGGCGGCCGAACGCTGGGTGGCGACGCCGGAGCAGATGCTGGCTGCCGCGCAGGCACAGCAGAAGGCCGAGATCCGGCCGCTCGGCGAATCGCTGCGCGAGCTCGGCATGGTGACGCAGCAGGAGCTCGACCGCACGGTGCGCGCGCAGTCGCAGTCGGACAACAACCAACCGCTCGGCGAAGCGCTGGTCAGCGCCGGCCTGATCACAGGCGCCGATCTGCAAACCGCGCTGGCCTACAAGATGGGCTATCCGGTGGTCGATCTGCTGCGCTTCCCGGTCGATGCCAAAGCGGTGCAGCGTTTCTCGCCCGCGGTGATGCACGAGCACCGCGCGCTGCCGCTGATGCAGGACGGCAACCGCTTGTTCGTCGCCGTCGATTCGCTCGGCAGCGTGGCGACGTTGAAGTCGCTGCAGTCGGTGGCCGGCCTCGAGCTGGTGCCGGTGATCGCGCCGCGCGGCCGCCTGTCCGTGGCGTTGGCGGGCCACATCAAGACCAGCGACGTCTGGGCCAGCAACATGACCGCATACTGAAATCGAACAGCGTGGCGTTCGCCGCGCTGTTCGATCAATCGACGACGGGCCTCGCGGCCTAGCATGAGGAACCTGGGTCCTCTGCGCGCAATCTGCGCGAGCCGCGATGTCCGATCTGTCTCAACCGAGCTCTCACGCTGCGCATGCGGCGGCACCGTGGCGCTGGCCGACGCCGCCGCACGCCGGTTATCCGAGCGGCGAGTCGCTGCTCGGCGCGGCCTGTGAGATCGAAGGCCTGACCAGCGCAGCGATCGGCGCCACGCTGCTGGCGATGGACTTCGCCGCCGGCCTGATCCGCGTCAAGGT
>CADEEN010000054.1 GCA_902826345.1 uncultured Burkholderiales bacterium
ATGCGGTCGGCCGCGGCCATCATCGGCCCGGCGTTGACGCCGATGTGGCCGGCGGGCATCGACGGCCAGTTGTGCATCGCGTACACCGACTCCACGGGGAAGCGCTCGAACAGGCCGTCGTCGATCATCGCCTTGGCGCCGGCAAAACCCTCTTCGCCGGGCTGGAAGATCAGCACCGCGCTGCCGTCGAAGCGCCGCGTCTCGGCCAGGTAGCGTGCCGCGCCGACGAGCATCGTCGTGTGGCCGTCGTGGCCGCAGCCGTGCATCAGGCCGCGCGAGCAGGAGCGCCAGGCGAAGTCGTTCTCTTCGGTCATCGGCAGCGCGTCCATGTCGGCGCGCAGGCCGACCATCCGGCCATTCGACTTCGCGCTGTCTTTCTTCGCGCCGTGGATCACGCCGACGACGCCGGTCTTGCCGATGCCCTCGTGGATCTCATCGACGCCGGCCGCGCGCAGCGCTGCAACCACGCGCTGCGCGGTGCGTTTCTCTTCGAAGCCGATTTCGGGATGCGCGTGCAGGTCACGGCGGAAAGCCGTCAGCTCGCCGTGCCACTGTCCCAACCGCTGATACGCGCCGCTGCTGCCACGAACCGGTGCGTCCACGTCAATGCCCTCCCGTCGATTGTTCGATGCGCAGCCGCGGATCGACGACGAAGTACAGCAGATCGACGACGAGGTTGATGACGACGAAGATGAGCGCGATCAAACACAGGTACGCCGCCATCACCGGGATGTCGGCGAACTGCACCGCCTGGATGAAGAGCAGCCCCATGCCCGGCCACTGGAACACCGTCTCGGTGATGATGGCGAAGGCGATCAGGCCGCCGAGTTGCAGGCCCATGATCGTCAGCACCGGGATCAGCGTGTTCTTGAGGGCGTGGCCGAAATAGACGCTGCGGTTCTGCAGGCCCCGCGCGCGCGCGAACTTGATGTAGTCGGTGCGCAGCACTTCGAGCATCTCGGCGCGCACCAGCCGCATGATCAGCGTCAGCTGGAAGATGCACAGCGTCACCGACGGCAGGATCAGGTGCTTCCAGCCATCGGTGGTGAGCAGGCCGGTGGTCCACGCGCCGATCGCCACCGTCTCGCCGCGGCCGAAGCTCGGCAGCACCTTGAGCGTGACAGCGAAGAGCAGGATCAGCAGGATGCCGATCAGGAACGTCGGCAGCGACACGCCGAGCAGCGAGAACGTCATCAGCGCCTGCGACATGAAGTTGCCGCGCTTAAGCGCCGCATAGACACCCATCGGGATGCCGAAGACGAGCGCCAGTACCGCCGCGCCCATCGCCAATTCCAAGGTCGCCGGAAAACGCTCGACGATCAGCGACGACACCTTGCGCCCCTGGCGCAGCGACAAACCGAACTCACCTTGCAGCGCGTTGCCGACGAAGGCTGCGAACTGCACCGGGAAGGGCTTGTCGAGGCCGAGATCGGCGCGCAGTTGCGTGCGCTGCTCGGGCGTGGCGTCTTGACCGAGCAGGTTGGTGACCGGGTCGCCGACATACTGGAACAGCATGAAGGCGATGAAGGCCACCGTGAGCATCACGATGACGGCTTGGGCGAGGCGGCGAAGAATGAAGGCGAGCATGTCCGGTCAATACCGAGCGAGCAAGCGCCGTGCCGCAGTGACTTTCAGTTCACCTTGACCGAACGCATGTCGATGCGGTTGTCGGCGCGATGGTACAGGTCGATGTTCTTCTTCATCGCCCACGGGATCACCTGGTTGTGCAGCGGGATGTGCGACACGTCCTGGTGCGAGAGCAGCAGCGCCTGCTCGATCAATTGGTTGCGCGTCTTCTGATCGACCTCGGCCTTGATGCGCTCGATCAGCGCGTCCATCTGCGGGTTGCTGTAGCGGCCGACGTTGTAGTTGCCGTCGCCTTGCGCGCCGACGCTGCGCACCAGCGATTGCAGCGAGTACAGCGCGTCGAAGGTCGGCACGCCCCAGCCGAGCATGTAGATGCTGGCCTCGTAGCGCTGGATCATCGGGAAGTAGGTCGACAGCGGCAGCGTGCGCAGCTTGGCCCGCACGCCGACCTTGGCCCACATCGACGCCACCGCCTGGCAGATCTCTTCGTCGCTGATGTAGCGGTTGTTCGGGCAGGCGAAATCGACTTCGAAACCTTGCGGGTAGCCGGCTTCGGTGAGCAGCTTCTTCGACGCGGCGGCGTCGTAGGGCCAGCGCGCGTCGGTCTTCTTCGTCCAGCCGTTGACCTGCGGCGCGATCAGTGCGCCGGTGGGCTGCGCCAGGCCGCGCATCGTCACGCGGGCGATGGTGTTGATGTCGATCGCCTGGTACAGCGCCTTGCGCACGCGCACATCCTTCAGCGGGTTCTTGCCCTTGACGTTGCTGCCCGGCAGCTCGTCGCGGAATTGGTCCAGGCCGAAGAAGATGGTGCGGTTCTCGGCGCCGTCGATGACCTTGAGGTTGCTCGCCGAGCGCAGCTTCGCCAGATCAGCCGGCGACGGGTCGAGCACCAGATCGACCTCGCCCGAGAGCAGCGCCGCCACGCGCGTGGCCTCGGCCTTGATCGGCGTGTAGACGATCTCCGTGACGTTGCCCTCGGCCTTGCTCCACCACGCCGGGTTCTTCACCAGCACCAGCTTCACGTCCTGCTCCCAGCTCTTCAGCATGAACGGGCCGGTGCCGTTGGCGTTGCGGTGGGCGAAGTTCTCGTCCTTGGTCTTGATGTCCTTCGGCTCCAGCGACTTGTTCTTCTCGGCCCAGCCCTGGTCCATCACGCGCAACTCGGTCAACTGGCGCAGCAGCACCGGGTTCGGGCCCTTGGTGAAGATGTCGATCGTGTAGTCATCGACCTTGACGATTCGATCGACGCCTTGCGTGAACACGCCGTAGTTCGACGTTTTGGCCATTGCGCGCTCGAGCGAGAACTTGGCATCGTCAGCGTTGAAGGCCGCACCGTCGTGGAACTTGACGCCCTGGCGCAGCGTGATGCGCACCTGGGTGGGGCTGACCTGCTTGTAGCCGGTGGCGAGCACCGGCTCGAGCTCGAACTTCTTGTTGTAGGTGAACAGCGACTCGTACACCGACGCATGCACGCCGTTGCCCAGGGCGTTGTTCTGCGAGTGGATGTCCCAGGTCGGGATGTCGGCCGCGCTGGCCCACTTGAAGGCGGTGGCGTTGGCGAGCGGGGCGGCGACGCCGAGCGCTGCAGCAAGAATCGAAGGCAGTAGGACGCGCATGGGGGCAGGCTCCGGAACGATAATTTCGAGCGCCGCATCTTGCGCTCGGCGGCGCTGGCTTGCCAACGGGGGAACCCCCGTCGGCGCGACGTCAACGCAGTGAGATATCGCGGTAGCGCGTCGTCAATTGCGAACGCGTGTTGTCGCCGTCGGTCATCACCGCCATCGCCAGCAAGGGGCCGGGCGCCTCGCCGAACGCCAGCACGTAGTCGGCGTTGAGCGCGCGCCGGTAGCGCTTCCACTGGCGCAGGCCGCCGGAGCCCGACTCGACGACGATCTTGCGCACGCGGTCGCTGCGCGGGTGCGTGACGACCCGGCCCACCGGGGCCCTCGTGTCCCACACATACGCCAGCGTGGCGAACGGCGGCGCTTCGCCGGTCAGCGTGTGCGCCAGATCGAACATCAGCTGGTTGCGCGCCGACAGACGTGCGCGATCACCGCCGAAGGCGAACAACACGCGCGCCGCGGCGTCGCCGGCGGCGGCATCGGAGACGTCGCCGCCCTCGGGCAGCGCATTGACCCACCACGAGAACTCGACTTCGCGCAGCGCGTTGGCCGGCGTGGGCAGGCGCTTGCGGTACATCGACGCCGAGCCGTCGGCCCGCGCCACCAGCTCGCGCCCTTCGGGCATCAGCTCCCAGCGATAGCTCGTCGGCCGCTTGCCGGGCAGCGGCACGTCGTGCCAGTCGTCGACGATCGGCGGCGCTTGCGGCGGTGTCGAGCAGCCGGCGACGATCGACGTAGCGGCGGCTGTCAGCAGCGCCAGCGCACGGCGACGCGCAGGCAGGATCGGGGACAGCGCGTGCATCGATTCGGCGTCAACGAAAAGCCGCCCGAAGGCGGCTGTGAGTGGGCTGGAGGCGGGGCCTCAGAAGCGATGCCGGATGCCCAGGGCCAGGCTGTTCGAATCGGTGCCGGCGCTGGTCGTGAAGCCGCCGAGGAAGCCGGCCTGACCCGGCGCCGCTTGCGCCAGGTTCTTGTTGTCGAAGTGGGTCAGCACGGCATTGATGTCGGTGCGCTTGGACAAGGCGTAGGTGAATGCCGCGCCGTAGGACGAGGTGTCGGCGTTGAACGAACGCTTGTCGTCGAAGGTGCTGTAGGCCACGTACAGTGTGTGCGCGCCGAGCGGCATCTTGTAGCCGACGTGCAGCAGCTTGCCGTCCTGGCGAAGCGCATTGGTGTAGGCCTGCTGCAGCGTCGAGGCTGCCGCCACGCCGACCGCCGGCGTCAGCGTGGTGGCCAGCGTGGAGACGCCGCTCGGGTTGTCATCCTTGAAATCGACATACAAGCCGCTCAGCGTGCCCGGCCCGAGTTGCGCCGAAGCGCCGAAGACGGTGGATCGCAGCGACTTCTGCCCGATGTCGTTGTTGCGCTGGTTGTAGCCCAGGCCGACAGCGAACGGGCCGGCCTTGTACATCGCCATCACACCGCCCAAGCGGCCGGCTTTGCTGTTGTTGGGCACGTTGCCCAGCGCGTACATCGCCGACGCCGTCAGCCCGCCGAAGACGATGCGGTACTGCAAGGCGTTGTCGATGCGGATCTCGGTGCTGGCCGGGAACGACGCCACCTGGCCGGCAGACAGGCTCGACTGCGTGCCCATGATGTCGAACGTGGCCGTGACCTCGTACGCCGGCGTGTACTGCCGGCCGGCCAGCACCGCACCGACAGGCGTCACCAAGCCGACATACGCCTGCCGATCGAAGAAATTGTTGCGCAGGTTGACGCCCAGGGCGGCGGTGGCGAGGTTGTTGTTGACTTGCGAGACGG
This sequence comes from uncultured Burkholderiales bacterium, assembly GCA_902826345.1. Taxonomy (GTDB): domain Bacteria; phylum Pseudomonadota; class Gammaproteobacteria; order Burkholderiales; family Burkholderiaceae_C; genus CADEEN01. The sequence continues at coordinate 4,971 of CADEEN010000054.1, forward strand.
CCGCCTGGATGGCGCAGGGTTGTGCCGGGCACAACGCAGGCACGAAGATGCTGGCATCGGCAAAGCGATCGGGCAACTGCGAGCCCGACTGCGGTCGGTTGCTCAAGCCGCCGGTGTTCAACTCGGTGCGGTTCTCGAGCGTGAAGATGGCCCTGAAGCCGCCGCCCATGTCTTCATTGCCGCGCAAGCCGAAGCGCGAGCCTTCCATGATGCCGCTGACCACTTGGTTCTTGTTCGACACGCCGGTGTTGTGCACGACGCCGGCATCGACGATGCCGTACAAGGTGACGGACGATTGCGCCCATGCGCCGGATGTGGCCAGCGCCAGGGCGCTCAGTGCAAATGCAGTCTTCTTCATGATCGTTGTCTCCAGGGCACGGTCTTGCAGCGCCGAATCTTGACCGATGGCGCCCTCGGCAGCGCAGCGATGTTGCAGAGCGCCAACGCTGTGTTTTCCCTAAGGGACGCAGTGGCGCTGCGGCCATGAAAAAAGCCGCCCCGGAGGGCGGCTTTGTCGTCGTGCGGACTCGGGTCCGATCGGACTCGATCAGAACTTGTGCCAGATGCCGACGTCGAACTGCGCCTTCTTCTGGATGCTGTTCAGGCCGTCGCCGCTGGCCTTCGCCGCGTCGGTGTAAACGATCGTGCGCTTCGACAGCGAGTAGTCCAGACCGATAGCGAACTTCTTCGGCTCGAAATCGGGACCAGCATCGTTCTTCCACCGGGCAACAGCCACCTTCAAGGTCGCGGCGCCAAACGGCACGCGGCCGCCGAACGACACGCGCTTCTGCTCGACCGCAGAGCTCAACTCGCCCTTTTCCAACTGGAACATCAGGTTGACGACGCCGAGGTCGTAGCCGCCATAGATGCCGATGGTCTTCAGGTCGAGTGCGCCACGGTCATAAGCCAGGGCGAAACGCACCGGGCCGCCCGCGTACACCGCGCCGATACCGACAGGACGCTCGGTCCCCGACGCGCCAGGCAAGTTGGCGTTCGCGTTCTGGTCAGCCGAGGCGATGTCCGCGTGAATCTGCAAACCGCCCAGGTTCGGCGAGCGGTAGTAGATCGAGTTGTTGTTGCGCGCGCTGCCGGCGCCGCCAGCCGGCGCCCCGCCGGCGTGCATGGTGATCGGGCCTTGGTTGACGACCGTCTCCGTACCGAACACGTCGAAACCGCCGTTGAACTCCTGCAGCACGGGCAGCATGCGGCCCAGGCGCACGTCACCGAAGCCGCCGCCCAAGCCGACCCAGCTCTGGCGGAAGAAGCGGCCCTGCGTCGGCTGCGAGGTGCCTTCGCCGGTGGCGGCGTTGAAGCGATAGTTCAGGGCGAAGAAGGCGTACGTGCCACCGCCCAGATCCTCGCGACCCGACAGCGTGAAGTTGGAGCGACCCGAGTTGCCGGTCGACATCTGCCACTGGTCATTGAGGCGCCAGACAGCCGCATCGACGCCGCCCGACAAGGTGACCGACGACTGCGCCGACGCAGCACCAGCAAACACGCTCAGCACAGCGAGAGCGAGCAGAAATTTCTTCATGTTCAATATCTCCAAGGTTGAGATTTAAGGGGTCCCGATGACGCAACCGTTGATGCGGGCACTCCAGCCCACAGCCAGACGGTCCATCAGGCCAACCTCCTTACGCGGAAGTTGCCGTATTCCACCAGTTCCCCCAAGGGCTGCAAAGGCTTGAGCAACAAATCCTCTGAGGCTGTTGTCCAGGCACAACGAAGCGGCCTCTTCGCGTCAAGCGGACCCCAGGTACTTGTCAGTGGTAACTTACCGGTTCGTTCATACAGCGCCACAAAGGTCATGCCCGATTTCCTCGATCGCTGCTTGATTGCCGTCGATGCCGGCCTGCGCACGCTGTCGGGCACGGCGCGTGCGACCCGCGAGCGGCCGGCCGCGCGTGAAGCCGCGACGCTGACCGAGCCCGAGCGCCGCCTCGCCGGCTCGCTGATGCGCGTCAATCACGTCGGTGAGGTCTGCGCGCAGGCGCTGTACCAGGCGCAGGCGCTGACGGCGCGCAGTGACGCGCAACGCCGGCAGATGGAGCACGCGGCCGGCGAGGAGCAGGATCACCTGGCCTGGACCGAGGCGCGCCTTCGAGAACTGGATGATCGGCCGAGTCTGCTCAATCCGCTCTGGTATGCGGGCGCGTTCGCGATCGGCCTGGCGGCGGGGCGAGCCGGCGACCGCTGGAGCCTGGGTTTCGTCGTCGAGACCGAGCGTCAGGTCGAAGAGCATCTGGCCGGACACCTCGACCGCCTGCCGGCCAACGACGCGGCGTCACGCGCCATCGTCGCGCACATGAAAGCCGACGAAGCGCATCACGCGCAGCAGGCGCAAGAGGCCGGCGCCGAGCCGTTGCCATTGCCACTGCGCTGGCTGATGCGCGGCGCGGCCAAGGTGATGACGACGACCGCGCATCGCATCTGAGCGATCACGCAAGGGCGATCTCGTGCGTGACCTCGATCTGCGCCGTCTTGCCGAGCATCGCCGTCGCCGAACAGTACTTCTCGTGCGACAGCGCCACCGCCCGCGCCACGGCCTGAGCATCGAGTTGCTGGCCGCTGATGATGAAGTGCATGTGGAGGCGCGTGAACACTTTCGGATCGCTTGACGCACGCTCGGCGCTGACCCTGACGCGGCAGCCGGTCACGGCATGCCGGCCGCGCTTCAGGATCAGCACCACGTCGTAGGCCGTGCAGGCGCCGGTGCCGGCCAGCACCGTCTCCATCGGCCGCGGCGCCAGGTTGCGCCCACCGCCATCGGGCGCGCCGTCCATCGTCAACAAGTGTCCGCTGCCGGTTTCGGCGACGAAGGCCATGCCGCTGGCGGCCATCCAATCCACGGTGCATTCCATCTCACGTCCTTAGCTCGTTGCGTGGCGCCAGATTGTGCCGACCTCGCGCCTATGATCCGCGGCCCACGACCCTGGAAGGACCATGAGCAGCAAGCCACGCGGCGCCAAGTCCGCGAAGCCCGACTACCTGCAGCGCATCCTGACCGCACGCGTCTACGACGTGGCGGTCGAATCGCCGCTGGAGCCGGCGCGAATTCTGTCGCGCCGGCTCGGCAACCACGTGCTGCTCAAGCGTGAAGACCAGCAGCCGGTGTTCAGCTTCAAGCTGCGCGGCGCCTACAACAAGATGGCGCATCTGTCCGACGCCGAGCGCGAACGCGGCGTCATCTGCGCCTCGGCCGGCAACCATGCGCAGGGCGTGGCCCTGTCAGCACGGCGGCTGGGCTGCAAGGCCACCGTGGTGATGCCGGTGACGACGCCCAAGCTGAAGATCGACGCCGTGCGCGCCCTCGGCGGCGAGGTCGTGCTGCACGGCGACAGCTACTCCGACGCGCATGCCCACGCCCAGACGCTCGAAGCCGATCGCGGCCTGACCTTCGTCCATCCGTTCGACGACCCGCACGTCATCGCCGGCCAGGGCACCGTGGCGATGGAGATCCTGCGCCAGCATCAAGGGCCGCTCGATGCGGTCTTCGTCGCCATCGGCGGCGGCGGGCTCGTCGCCGGCGTGGCCAGCTACATCAAGGCGGTGCGGCCCGAGGTCAAGGTCATCGGCGTGCAGATGAATGACTCCGACGCCATGCTGCGCTCGGTGCGCGCCGGCAAGCGCATCACGCTGGCCGACGTCGGCCTGTTCTCCGACGGCACGGCAGTCAAGCTGGTCGGCGAAGAGACGTTTCGCATCGCCCGCGCGCTGGTCGATGACTACGTTGTCGTCGACACCGACGCCGTCTGCGCCGCCATCAAGGACGTCTTCCAGGACACGCGCAGCATTCTCGAGCCCGCCGGCGCGATGGGCGTGGCGGCGATCAAGCAGTACGCCGCCGAGTACAAGGCCAAGGGGCAGACGTACGTTGCCATCACCTGCGGCGCCAACATGAACTTCGACCGCCTGCGCTTCGTCGCCGAGCGCGCCGAGTTCGGCGAGGAGCGCGAAGCGTTGTTCGCCGTCACGCTGCCCGAAGCGCGCGGTTCGTTCAAGCGCCTGTGCGCCCAGATCGGCTCGCGCAGCGTCACCGAATTCAACTACCGCATCTCGGGCGCCGACGAAGCCCATGTCTTCATCGGCATCGCCATCGCTGAGGCCGCCGAGGCCGAGCGCATCGAGCGCAACTTCGTCCGCCACGGCTTTGCCACCGTCAACCTGACCGACGACGAGCTGGCCAAGGAACACGTGCGCCACATGGTCGGCGGGCGCAGCGCGCTGGCGCACGACGAGCGCCTGTTCCGCTTCACCTTCCCTGAACGCCCCGGCGCGCTGATGCGCTTTCTGAACGCGCTGCACCCGGACTGGAACATCAGCCTGTTCCATTACCGCAACCAGGGCGCCGACCACGGCCGCATCCTCGTCGGCCTGCAGGTGCCGCGCGGCGACGCCCGCGCACTGCGGCAGTTTCTCGACCAGCTCGGCTACTCCTACGCAGACGAAAGCGAAAACCCGGCCTACAGTTTGTTCCTGCGCTGAGAACCCTCGGCACCATTTCACGCTCCGCCATGCACAACGCCACCCAATCGCTGATCGCGCCGACAGCCAACGCGGCGCTCGAACGCGCGTTGCGCGACAAGCTGCAGCGCCGCGGCGAAACCATCGGCAGCCTCGGCGAGCTCGAGCCGCTGTCGGTGCGCATCGGCCTGATCCAGGACACGCTGCGCCCTCGCTTTAGCGAGCCACAGGTGGTGCTGTTCGCCGGCGACAACGGCCTGGCCGTCGAGGGCCTGCCGGCACCGCCGGGGCAGACCACCGCCGAGCGCGTCTGGCAGGTCCTGTCCGGCCAGTTGCCGCTGTCGGTGTTCGCCGCCACGCAGGGCCTGGGGGTGTCGGTGGTCGATGCCGGCGTGGCCGACCGGCTGCACACGCACGAGCGCCTGCTGATGCGCAAGATCGCGCACGGCACGCGCAACGCGCGCGTCGGCCCGGCGATGTCGGTCGATCAGGCGCAGGCCGCCATCCGCGCCGGCATGGAGATCGGCCAGTCGCTGCCCGGCAACGTGCTGGCCTGCGCCGGACTGGGCGTCGGCTCGCACGAGTGCGCGGCGCTGATCCTGTCGCGCCTCACCGGCGCGCCGGTGCGCGAGCTGCTGCTGGCGCATCCGCAGATGGACAGCAACCTGCTGACGCACCTGCTGGCGGTGACGCAGAGCGCGCAGGCGCGGCACCGCGACGTCGCCGATCCGGTTGAAGTGCTGGCTGCATTCGGCGGCTTCGACATTGCGATGATGATCGGCGCCATGCTCGTCGCGGCGGGCCGGCGCCACCTGATCATGATCGACGGCCTGCCCGCCTGCGCCGCCGTCATGGTGGCTTCGCGCATCGCCGCGCCGATCATCGACTACTGCGTCTTCTGCCGCAGCCACAGCCACCAGGGCCTGGACTACGCGCTGAACTTGTTCCACTCGTCGGCCCTGCTCGAACTCGGCATGGAAAGCACCGACGGCACCGGCGCCACGCTGGCCTGGCCGCTGGTGCGCGCCGCGGCCTCGCTGCTGACCGAAGTGGCCGAGGGCGAAGACCCCGGCCCGTCGCGGCTCGATGACCTCGACACCGTCGCCGAAGACACCGTGCGCCTGACCGACGACTGAGGCCGCGCCGGTGCGGCGTCGCGGCCGCCGCGACCTCAGCGCGTGTTGGCGCCGGTGCCGCGCGGCGTCACCGGCAGCGGCTCCGCCGACTCGCCGGCTTCGGGCGGACGCAGGCCCGGCATCGGCGCTGCGCTGGTCGGAGGCGGCGGCACGATCGACGTCGGCACCGAAACGATCGGCCCTGCGCCCGGCGCCGGCGCAGCACGCGGCGTGGACAGTGCGCCGGTCACGGGTGGCAGCTCCAAAGACACCGCGGGCGCCGCGCCCTTCGTGCCCAACGCGGCGCCGCGTGGGTGCACCGATTGCAGCACCAGGTCGCCGTCGATCACGGTGCCGACCTTGAAACCGCGCGCCGGTTTGCCGTCGACTGCGATCAGCGCCAACCCCGCGCTGTCGCCGCCCTCACGCGGCGCAGCGACACCGAGCAACTTGAAGCGCGAGGCCAGACCCGGCTCCATCGGCGCGACCGTCGGTTGCATGGCCGCGGGCGCGCCGAAGACCGCGGTCAGGTCGTTGCGCGGCGGTGTCGCCGAGGTCACGGCAACGGTGTAAGGCGGCGCCGTCGGTGACGAGGTCGACAAACGCAACAGCCAGAAGACCGCGCTCGCGGCCACGGCTGCCCAGATCACGAAGGCCAACAGGCGCGCTTTCATCAGCCCATTATGATGGAAGCACACCCTGCAAAAGCCCGTGCTCCTCTGCCCATGACCCTCTCGCCACGTTCACAAACTCCTTGCCGCCCGCGCGCCGCCCACGGCCGCGGCTTCACGCTGATCGAATTGCTGGTGGTGCTGACCATCATCGGCGTGCTTGCCGCGCTGATCGTGCCCAACGTGCTCAACCGCGCCGAAGAGGCGCGCGTCACTGCGGCGCGCACCGATATCAGCAACCTGATGCAACAGTTGAAGCTCTACAAACTCGACAACCAGCGTTTTCCGAGCGCCGAGCAGGGTCTCGAAGCGCTGGTGCGCAAGCCCTCGGCGGGCGCGATCCCGCCGAACTGGAAGCCCTACATCGACAAGCTGCCCAACGACCCGTGGGGCCGGCCGTATCAGTTCGTCAACCCGGGCATCAAGGGCGAGGTCGATGTCTTCAGCTTCGGCGCCGACGGTCAGAGCGGCGGCGAGGGAACCAATGCCGATGTCGGCTCGTGGCAATAAAAAGCAGGACTTCAGCGGCTTCGCGCTGATCGAGCTGCTGGTCGTCCTGGCGATCGTCGCCATCGCCTCGTCGCTGGTCGTCGTCTCGATGCGCGACAGCGCGCAGTCGCATCTCGACGAAGAAGCTGAACGCCTGGCCGCCTTGCTCGAAGGCGCGCGCACCGAGGCGCGGGCTTCGGGCATCACCGTGCGCTGGGAGCCGGCGGGCGCCGAGTCCAGCGACGGCGCGAACTTCCGCTTCATCGGTCTGCCCAAGAGCTCCAATCTGCCCTCGCACTGGCTGCGCCCCGGCGTCAGCGCCGAGATCGTCGGCGCGCGCGCGGTGCAGCTCGGCCCAGAGCCGATCCTGCCGGCGCAGCGCATCGTGCTCAGCCGCGACGAGCGGCGCACGATGCTGGCCAGCGACGGGCTGGCGCCGTTCGCGCGCACGCCGTTCCAAACCGAAACGCAGTGAACACCCGTCATATGGGCCGAGCGCCGGGCCACTCCCAAGCCGGTCCGCATCCCCTCGCGGGATCGGCCGACGTACCCGTCGGACGAGGGGCCAGTGACGCCGGCTTCACCCTGATCGAGGTGCTGGTCGCGCTGGCCATCGTTGCTGTCGCGCTCGGCGCCGGCTTCAAGGCGGCGGGGGCACTGGCCAACAACGCGCAACGGCTGGCCGACGTGAGTGCCGCGCAGTGGTGTGCTGATAACCATCTCACCAACATGAAACTCACCAAGGAGTTTCCTCCCATCGGCGACAGTGACTTCGCCTGCAATCAGTTGGGCCGTACCTTCAAAGGTCAGCGAATCGTGCGGCCGACGCCGAACCCGAACTTCCGCCGCGTCGATGCCAACATCGCCGACGAAGCCGGCACGCCGCTGCTGACCTTGTCGACGGTGCTGACACGCTACCCATGAAGCGCAAGCACCTGGGCTTCACCCTGGCCGAAGTGCTGGTCGCGCTGGCGCTGCTGGCGCTGCTGGCGACGATGTCGTGGCGCGGTGTCTCCAGCATGGCCGAGGCCAAACAGTCGGCCGATGCGCGGGTCAACGAAACGCTGCGCATGGGCACCGTGATGGCGCAGTGGGAGCAGGATTTGCAGCAGTTGCAAGCCACGCCGCTGGTGCCGGCGCTGTCCTTCGACGGCAAGACGGTGCGCATCGTGCGCCGCCAGGCCGGCGGTCTGCAGGTCGTCGCCTGGGCGCTGAACGAAAGCCGTTGGCAGCGTTGGGCCTCGCCGGTGGCCATCAGCGCTCAGCAATTGCAGGAGGCGTGGCTGGCCAGCCAGCAGTTGCTCGGCAACGAGCCGGGGCAGTTGACGCTGGTCGAGGACCTCGGCGGCTGGCAGGTGTACTTCTATCGCAACAACGCCTGGACCAACGCCCAGTCCAGTGGCGACGTGAACCCGGGCACGGCGCGCGGGCCGGCGGTCCAGGTCTTGCCGACCGGCGTGCGCCTGGTGCTGACGCTGCAGCAAGAGCAGGCCGAAGGCCAGGGCGGCAGCACCGTGACACGCGATCTGCTGCTGCCGCCGCAGTCGGTGTCGTGATGAAGATGAAGCGCGCACCTGCGGCCTCGGCCCAGCGCGGCGCGGCGCTGCTGCTGGCGATGCTGATCATGACGCTGGTGACGACGCTGGCCGCCGGCATGGTCTGGCAGCAGTGGCGCGCGATCCAGGTCGAGGCGGCCGAGCGCGGGCGCAGCCAGGCGGCGTGGATCCTGATGGGCGCGCTCGACTGGGCACGGCTGATCCTGCGCGAGGACGGCCGCAACCCCGGCCTCGACCACCTCGGCGAGCCATGGGCGGTGCCGCTGGCCGAGGCGCGGCTGTCGTCGTTCCTGGCCGCCGACCGCGACAACAACAGCGTCGCCGAGAACGACTCGCTCGACGCCTTCCTGTCGGGCTCGATCGTCGATGCCCAGTCGCGCTGGAACCTGCGCCGCCTGATCGACGCCGAGGGCAAACCGGTGGAGTCGGAGCTGAAGGTCTTGCAGCGCCTGTGCGACCAGGGCGGCGCCACCGGCGACTGCGCCAGCCGCATCGCCGGCGCGCTGGCCAAGGCCTGGCCGGGAACCAACAGCACCAGCGTCGCCGCCATCGCGCCGCAGCGGCTGTCGCAACTGACCTGGCTGGGCATCGACGCCGACACGATCAAGCGCATCGAACCCTGGGTCGACGTGTTGCCCGACCCGCAGGCCAAGGTCAACGTCAACACCGCGCCGGCCGAGGTCATCGCCGCCGCCGTCGAGGGCATGTCGCTCGGCAACGCGCAGCGCCTGGTGCAGGAGCGCCAGCGCACGCCGCTGAAGGATCTCGGCTCGCCGGCGGCGCTCGGCTACTTTCCGGTCGTCCAGGTGCGGCCGGTGAACGAGGTGCTGGCCGTGTCGACCAACTTCTTCATCATCCAGGGCCGGCTGCGGCTCGAGGAGCGCGTGCTCGAAGAGCGCTCGCTGGTGCAGCGGGTCGACCTGAACCTCGTCGTCCGCTCGCGCGAGCGGGTGAACCTGCGCGAAGGCGCCTGATGCCCGCGCCTCAGCGGGGCGGCGTGCCGCGTAGCCATCGGAACCGGCGGCTCCTTGTTGCAAGCGCTGCCCGGCCCGCCACTACACTTCTGCCTCTGTTACGTGTTGCCGCCGCTGGCGTGAAGCGCTGCAATGCCTGCGCGCCAGCCTGAAACAAGACATGTCCACGCTCGTCATCCTGCTCCCGTCCCGGCCGCGCCTGGCCAGCGGCGCCGACGCCGCCCCGCCATCACGCGAGGGCACGGCCGAGCTGCTGTATGTGCTCTCGCCGGACGGCCTGAACATCACGCGCCAGGGCCGCGCCAAGGCGGCGCTGTTGCCCAAGGCCGACAGCGCCATCGTCGTCCTCGCCGACACCGACGTCAGCTGGCACCGCATCGCCGTGCCGAAGGCGCCGGGTGCGCGGCTGCGCGCGGCCATCGCCGGCGTGCTCGAAGAACAACTGCTCGACGACGCCGACCAATTGCACTTCGCACTCGCGCCCAACCTCACCGGCGGCCAGACCGGCTGGGTCGGCGTCATCGACAAGGTCTGGTTGAAGGCCGAGCTGACGGCGCTCGACCAGGCCGGCGTC
>CADEEN010000055.1 GCA_902826345.1 uncultured Burkholderiales bacterium
CCGTGTATGCGCTGTGCAACCGGCTGACGCACCTGCGCGGCGACGCCGGCCGCGCCGTCTTCGACTGGGAGCGCGCGATTCCGTTCCTGCCGTGGACGATCGTGCCTTACCTGTCGCTGATCGGCTTTTTCGCGCTGTCGTTCCTCGTCCGCCGCGAGCGCGCGCAACTCGACCGTCACGTGGCCGCAGTCGCCATCGACCTGTGCCTGTCGGCCACGTGCTACTTGCTGGTGCCGCTGCGTTTCAACTTCGACCGGCCGCTGCCGGATGGCGTGTGGGGCCTGCTGTTCGCGCTGCTCGGCGCCGCAGACCTGCCGTACAACCGCGCGCCGTCGCTGCACATCAGCCTGCTGCTGATCGTCTGGCTGCGCTTGTCGCCGTGGTGGGACGGCTGGAAGAAGCTCGCGTTCGGCATCTGGTTCGTGCTGATCGCGCTGTCGGTGCTGACGACGTATCAGCACCACGTGATCGATGTGCCGGCGGGATTGCTGGTGGGCGCGGTGAGCGTCGCCCTGGCGCGCCGCCTATCGACCGAACCGCGATTGACCCTCAACTCTGGAGATCGACATGGCAAAGCATGAAGAAGCCGCTGATACGAACATCCATCCGTTGCGCTTCGCCGGGGAGCGCAGACGGCCGCTGCGGGCCGAGGAACTGGTCTACCGACGGCCGCTGCTGGGCACGATGAAGCGCCCCGAACCGTTGGAGGCGATGGCGCGCCGCCACAGCGTCTATGTGCGCGCGGCAACGCAGTCGCAGCCGAAGGTGTCCGTCAGCCGCGTCGAGGACAACGACGAGCAGCGCGACACCTGGCGCATCGACATCCCGATGGAGCACACCGGCGCCCTCATGGGGCGCACGAACCTGCGCCGCCATGCCGACGAGTTCCTGAAAGAAATCGACCCGAACGTCGACTTCCGCAGCCACCGGCCGGAGTGGACCGACGCGCTGCCGGTGCCGCGCGTGCTGCCGAGCGCGCAGGCGTCGCCGCTCGTGCGCCTGGACCAGCGCCGCCTCGTCAAACCGTTCACGACGCGCTTTCCGCCCGAAGAGCGGCAGGTCTATCGCGATGCGAGCTGGCCTTGGGGCCTGGTGTGCAAGATCTTCACCAGCGCCGGGCTGCAGGGCAGCGGCGTGCTGGTCGGTGATCGCACCGTGGTGACGGCCGGGCACATGCTGCCGCCACCCGGGCCGTGGTGGATCCGCGTCGTACCGGCGTACTTCGACGGCGCGTCGCTGCACGGCGCCAACGTGCAGTCCTTCGTCTCCGACTCGCGCGGCTACCGCGATGCAGGTGTTGCGGGCTACGACTGGGCGGTGTTGCGCCTGTACGAGCCGCTCGGTTCGTGGCTCGGCTTCTTCGGCTTCAATGGCTACGACGACGACTGGGAAGACGAGCCCTACTGGACGGCGCTCGGCTATCCCGGCGCGATCAGCTCGGAGCGCCCGTCGTTCCAAACCGGCTGCTCGGTCTTCGACGACGACTCCGACGACAACGGCGGCCAGGAGCTCGAGACCCGCGCCGACCTCGGCCCGGGCAACTCGGGTGGCCCGTACTTCGGCTGGTGGGGCGAGGACCCGCGCATCCTCGGCGTCGTCTCCGGCGAGGAGTACGACTCGGCGTTTCCGAGCGGCGAATGGGGCAACGTGGTCGCCGCCGGCGCGGGTCTGGGCAACCTGATCAGCTGGGCGCGCAGCAACTGGCCTTGAAGCCTCAAAACGTTCAGCGGTACGAGGCGAGGTGAATGCTCGTCTCCGTACCGCGGATGCCCTTCAACAACCGAATCCGCTCCAGCACCTGCGACAGCTCGGCCATCGTCGTCGCGCGTAGCTCGGCCAGCAGATCCCAGCGGCCGTTGGTGTCGTGCAGCGCGCCGATGCCGGGCTCGCCGAGCAGGTTGGCGATGACCTCGCGCGTCTGGTTGCCTTCGACCTCGATACCCATCCAGGCGCGGATCTGGTTCGGCTGCGCGTCGGGCCGCAACTGCACCGTGTAGCCGATGACCACGCCGGATTTTTCGAGCTTGACCAGGCGGTTGTTGACCGTGCCGCGCGAGACGCCGAGCTTGTCGGCGAGCACCGCAATCGGCAGCCGTGCGTCCTGGCGCAGCAGCGCGATCAGGCGCTGGTCGGTGCTGTCCAAGCTGTCGTCTCTAGGCATAACGCCATTTTAGGTTGGCGTTTTGTCGAAAGACCTGACGGATCGCGGACAGTTCTGCCGCTTTCGCTTGCCGCGGGCGGTCGCCAGACTCTCGGTCATGACACGCCCGCACCACCCCATCGACAGCACCGACACCCTCTATCTCGGCGCGCCCGACGTGGCCCGCATCGTTGCCCGCAAAGGGCTTGCAGCCTGCATCGCCGGCGTGGCCGAACGCATTCACGCCGACTTCCTGCGCTGGAACGAGTTCGACAAGACGCCGCGCGTGGCCAACCACTCGGCCGATGGCGTGATCGAGCTGATGCCGGTGTCGGACGCGAGTTGGTACTCGTTCAAGTACGTCAACGGCCACCCGAAGAACACGCAGCGCGGCGTCTCCACCGTGATGGCTTTCGGCGTGCTCGCCGACGTGGCCACCGGCGCGCCGCGGCTGCTCGCCGAGCTGACACTGCCGACCGCCATCCGTACCGCCGCGATGTCGGCGCTGGCCGCGCGCACCTTGGCGCGCCAGAACAGCCGCGTGATGGCGCTCGTCGGCAACGGCGCACAAGCCGAGTTCCAGGCGATTGCGTTTCGCGACCTCGTCGGCATTCGCACGCTGCGCGCCTACGACGTCGATACAGGCGCCACCGAAAAGCTCGTACGCAACCTGCAAGGCCGGGGCCTGGACGTCATCGTCTGCGCGAGCACGGCCGAAGCCGTGCTCGGCGCCGACATCGTCACCACGATCACGGCCGACAAACAGCGTGCCACCATCATCACGCCGGAGATGGTCGAGCCCGGCATGCACTTCAACGGCGTCGGCGGCGACTGCCCCGGCAAGACCGAGCTGCATGCCGGCGTGCTGCGCGCATCGAGCGTCTTCGTCGAGTACGAGCCGCAGACGCGCATCGAAGGCGATCTGCAGCAGATGCCGGCCGACTTCGAAGTCACCGAGCTGTGGCGCGTGCTCGCGGGCCAGGCCGCGGGCCGCACGAGCGAGGCGCAGGTCACGGTGTTCGACTCGGTCGGCTTCGCGATCGAGGACTACTCGGCGCTGCACTTTCTGCACGATGCCGCGCGCGAACTCGGCATCGGTGACTTCATCCGGCTCGTGCCGCAGATGACCGATCCGAAAGACCTGTTCGCCACGATCGCGGCGAGCAGTGACATTCAGCGCGCGCCGGCGCGCTCCAGCATCGCCACCATCTCGGCGTAACCGCGCTCGCGCGCCAGTTGCAGCGGCGTGCGGCCGCTGCGGTCGGCCAGTTGCAGGTTCGCCTTGGCATCGATCAGCGCCTTCAACGTCGCCCGGTGGCGAGCACCGCCGTTGCCGAGCACGATGGACTCGATCACCGCCGTCCAGTGCAGGTTGTTGACATGGTCGAGCGGCGCGCCGGCGGCGATGAGCTGGCGCACCACGCCGTCATGGCCCAAGTGTGCTGCCGCGATCAGCGCCGTGCCGTCGTAGCGGCTGGTGACGAGCTTCGCGCTGGCGCCGAGCGCGAGCAGCGTGCGCAGCGTGTCTTCATCATCGGCCACCGCGGCGATCGTCACCGCGTCGTAGCGGTCGTTCTCCAACGCGCCGAGATCGGCGCCCGCCTTGGCCAGGGCCTGGATGGCCGCGCGCTGGCGTGCGAACGCGGCGACATGCAGCGCGGTGCGGCCCTGCGCGTCGCGCCTTTTCATCTCGGCCGGCGTGGCCGCGTTGCCGATCTGCGCCGCGTCGCCGCGCCAGGCCGCCGCATGCAAGCCGCTGTAAGCCGCGGCTTCGGCCGCGGTCGGCGCGGTTTGCGCCTGCGCCGCGGCGGCAGCCAAGACGACGCTCAACGCTGCCGCGAAGGTTTTCATTCGAGTTGCTCCTTGCGCTTGTCGGGCGCCGCCGGCGTGCATTGCTCGTCGACAGCGGGTGCGGATCATGTTCGAGTCCTCGGGAGAAGGTGCGGCCACCACTCGGGCCGTGGCTTCAATGTAGGAACCCACTGCGCACGGCGCCATGCGTGCGCGCACGCGCCGTGCTGCGTAAATCTACGCAGTGCCGTTGCCCCGGCCTTCGATCAGCGCGGCGTAGCGGCGCACGAGCTGCGCCAGCGATTGCACCTCGAGCTTCTCCGACAGGTGCGCGCGGTGCGTCTCGACGGTGCGCGGCGACAGTGCGAGCCGGCGTGCGATCTGCTTGGCCGTCAGGCCTTCGATCACCAGCGCCAGCACCTCGCGCTCGCGCTCGGACAAGCGGGCGAAGCGCTCGCGCGCCGCGCGGTCGGCGCCGTCACGCGCGCGCGAGCGGCTGTGATGGCGCACGGCGGTCTGCACCGCTTCGAGCAGCGCCTCGTCGTCGACCGGCTTTTCGAGAAACTCTGCGGCGCCGGACTTGAAAGCGCGGCGGCACATCTCCACCGTGCCGTGCCCGGTGAGCATGATCACGGGCTGGTCGACACCGCGCTCGCGCAAGACATCGAGCAGCGCCAGGCCGCCGATGCCGGGCATGCGCACGTCGAGCACCACGGCGCCGATGGCCTCGCGGTCGAAGCCGCCGAGGAACTGCTGAGCATCAGCCCAGCCTTGCACGCGCAGGCCGACGCTGGCGAGCAGCCGCGCCAGCGCGCCGCGCACCGCGTCGTCGTCATCGACGAGGTGAACCAGTGCGGAGATGGTGGCGGTCATGCGGTCGGTGAGTCTGCCACCGGCAAGACGAGACGGAACTCGACGCCACGCGGGCGCAGCGGCTGCGCATCGAGGCTGCCGCCCATCGACTGCGCCAACGAGCGGCACAGGCTGAGGCCCAGGCCGAGCCCATCGCCCTTGCTGCGCGTGGTGACGAAAGGTTCGAACAAGCGCGGCCACAGCTCGGCGGCGATGCCCGGGCCGTTGTCGCGCACCGCCAGCGTGGCGCGAGCACCTTGCGCTTCGAGTGCGAGCACCAGTTGGCGCTCGGCGGCCGGCACCTCTTGCAGTGCCTGCATCGCATTGCCGACGAGGTTGTGCACGATCTGCTCCAGCGCCACGGCGTCGGCGCGCACGCGCGGCGCTTGGCCTTGCATGCGCACCGCGATGGCGCGCTCGCGCAGCGCCGGGTCGAGCAGTTCGAGCACCTGCGCGCACGTCGCGGCCAGGTCCACTGCCTGCACGGCGAGGCCGGCATCGGGCGAGTCGATGCGCTGGCGCAGGCGCGCCACCACGTCGGCCGCGCGGCGCGCTTGCGCGGCGGCCTGCTGCACGGCTTCGCGGGCTTGCGCGCGGGCCTGCGGTTCGTCGTCACCGTCATCGAGCAGGCGCCGCGCGGCCTGCACGTTGGCCATCACCGCGGTCAGCGGTTGGTTGAGTTCGTGCGCGATGCCGCCGGCCATCTCGCCGAGCGCGTTCAGGCGCGCGACGCGGCCAACGCGCAGCAGCTCTTCGGCGCGCTGCCGCAAGCGTCGGTTGTGGCGCCACCAGGCGGCTGTGCCGAGCACCAGGGCCAGTGTCAGCGACAGCGCCGCCAGCGCCATCCAAGGCCACTCGGCCGGGCCGGTGGCGCGCCGCAACTGCAAACCCAACGACCAGCCGGGCAGATCGAGCGCCTTGTCGAAAACGAAACCTTGCGTCCACCCGGCCGGCGGATCGGCGGCGCCCGGTTGCAGCAGCACGCTGCGGCCCTCGTGCGCGAGGCTCACACGCACCGGCCCACCGGGCGCCAGGGACGCCGGCCACACGGCCCACGGCAGCAGGCGCGCCGGGTCGATGCGCAGCGCCACGCTGTCGGGCGTGCCGGCGCGCACGACGTCGAGCGCGCGGTCGTCGAGGGCGGCGATGCTGGCGTGGCCGGCCGCGCGTGACCGCGCTTCGGCGGCGGCGAGCGCGGACTCGTCCCACGTGGCGTCGCCCGAGCGCCGCTGCACGGCGATCAACTCGGGATAGAACGCGACCAGCCGCTGCTCGGGCTCGCGCGCCGACACCGGCAGCAAGACGAGCGCGGCCAGCGTCGCATCGAGCTGCGCCGCGCGTTGCAACAGCAAGCGATGCGCGGCGCGCGCGTCGGCGGCAAAGGCCTCGCGGCGCTGTGCGATGTCCCAGCGCACCAGCAGCGCGCCCAGCGCCAGCATCAGCAGCGCCCATGCGAGCAGCCACGGTATCCAGCGCCCGAGGAGGGAACCCCATCTCATGGCGAAAGATTCTCGCCCTTTGCTGGTGCAACACCGGAGTCGGCGTCGGGCATGGGGCTTGCACAATCGCGACACACCTCCATGGAGCCCTTCACGATGTTCGCCCTGCCCCTCGTCGCCCGCCGCGCGCTGCTCGCCGCCGGTGTTGCCGTCTTCACACTGCCCGCCGTGGCGCAGACGCCGATCAAGTTCCAGCTCGACTGGCGCTTCGAAGGCCCGGCCGCGCTGTTCCTGGCCTCCGACGTCAAGGGCCACTACAAGGCCGCCGGCTTGAACGTCACCATCGACGCCGGCAACGGCAGCGGCGGCACGGTGCAGCGTGTGGCCAGCGGCACCTACGACATGGGCTTTGCCGACCTGGCCGCGCTGATGGAATTCCACGCCAACAATCCCGACGCGCCGAACAAGCCGGTGGCGGTGATGATGGTCTACAACAACACGCCGGCCGCAGTGCTGGCGCTGAAGAAGAGCGGCATCAAGTCGCCGGCCGATCTCTCCGGCAAGAAACTCGGCGCGCCAGTGTTCGACGCCGGCCGCCGCGGCTGGCCGATCTTCGCCAAGGCCAACGGCGTGCAGAACGTGACGTGGACGAGCATGGACCCGCCGTTGCGCGAGACGATGCTGGCGCGCGGCGATGTCGATGCCATCACCGGCTTCTCGTTCACGTCGCTGTTGAATCTCGAAGCACGCAACGTCAAGGCAGAAGACGTCGTCGTGTTGCCCTACGCCAGCAACGGCGTGAAGCTCTACGGCAACGTCATCATCGCCTCGCCGAAGCTGATCAAGGAGAACCCGGCGGCGGTGAAGGCGTTTCTCGCCGCCTTCACCAAGGGCGCGAAAGAGGTCATGGCCAATCCGGATGCGTCGATCGAGTACGTGAAGGCGCGCGACGGCATCATCAACGTCGAGCTGGAAAAACGCCGCCTGCGCATGGCGATCGACGCCGTGGTGGCGAGCCCCGATGCGCGGGCCGAAGGCTTCGGCGTGGCGGTGCCGGGGCGGCTGGCGCTGATGGCGTCGCAGGTCAGCGATGCGTTTGCGACGAAGACGCGGGTGGATGCGGGTGCGGTGTGGAGCGATGCGTATTTGCCGAGCAAGGCGGAGTTGAACGTGCTGCCGGCGGCCAGGAAATAGCCGGCCCCGTGTCTTTCGTCGATTTCAAGAACGTCTGGCTGGCCTACAACGACGAGCTGCTGGCCAAGCAGCAGTTCGCCGTCGAAGACATCACGCTGCAATTGAACGAAGGCGAGTTCATCGCCATCGTCGGCCCGTCGGGCTGCGGCAAGAGCACGTTCATGAAACTCGCCACCGGCTTGAAGATGCCGAGCAAGGGCTCGATCGCGATCGGCGGCGCGGCGGTGACCGGGCCGCTGAAGATCAGCGGCATGGCGTTTCAGGCGCCGAGCCTGCTGCCGTGGCGAACGACGCTGGACAACGTGCTGCTGCCGCTGGAGATCGTCGAGCCGTACCGCTCTTCCTTCAAGGCCAAACGCGGCGAGTACGCCGCGAAAGCGAGGGACTTGTTGAAGTCCGTCGGCCTCGCCGGCTACGAAGACAAGTTCCCGTGGCAGCTATCCGGCGGCATGCAGCAGCGCGCCTCGATCTGCCGCGCGCTCGTGCACGAGCCGAAGATGCTGCTGCTCGACGAGCCCTTCGGCGCGCTCGACGCCTTCACGCGTGAAGAGCTGTGGTGCAACCTGCGCGACTTGCAGGCGATGAAGAAGTTCAACGTCATCCTGGTCACGCACGACCTGCGCGAGAGTGTCTTCCTCGCCGACACGGTGTACGTGATGAGCAAGAGTCCCGGCCGCTTCGTGCAGCGGCGCGAGATCGACCTGCCGCGGCCGCGCGATCTGGAGATCACCTACACGCCGCGCTTCACCGACATCGTGCATGAGCTGCGCGGTCACATCGGCGCCATCCGAAAGACATGATGCGAGTCAGCAAAACAGTCGAACGCTGGTCGCCGCTGATCGTGCTCGCGGCCGTGCTGCTGCTGTGGCAACTCATCGTCACGCTGTTCAAGGTACCCGAGTTCATCTTCCCGAGCCCGCTGCAGATCGCGCGCGAGTTCATCGAGTTCAAGGGGCCGTTGATAGAAGCGGCGTGGAAGACCTTCTGGGTGACGATGCTCGGCTTCGGCATTGCCATCGTCGTCGGCGTGATGCTGGGTTTTCTCGTCGGCAGTTCGCGCCTGGCCTACACCGCGCTCTACCCGCTGATGGTGGCGTTCAACGCGGTGCCGAAAGCAGCGATCGTGCCGATCCTCGTCGTCTGGTTCGGCATCGGCCTGGGGCCTGGCGTGCTGACGGCGTTCTTGATCTCCTTCTTCCCGATCACCGTCAACATCGCCACCGGCCTGGCGACCATGGAGCCCGAGCTCGAAGACGTGCTGCGCGTGCTCGGCGCCAAGCGCTGGGACGTGCTGATCAAGGTCGGCCTGCCGCGCTCGATGCCCTACTTCTACGGCTCGCTGAAAGTGGCGATCACGCTCGCCTTCGTCGGCACCGTACTCGCCGAGATGACCGCCGGTGATTCCGGCATCGGCTACCTCATCAGCTCGGCCAGCAGCCAGCAGCGCGTGCCGCTGGCGTTTGCCGGGCTCGTCACGATCGGTGTGATGGCGATGGCGATGTACGAGCTGTTTTCGTGGGTGGAGAAGCGCACCACGGGGTGGGCGCATCGGGGGTCGCAGGCGGCGTAGCAGTCGACACTTCATCTGTACGCCCATACAGTCTTGGCGCACAATCCGGCGTCGATGACAGCCGCCGCACCATTCACACCCACCCCCGCCGCCACGCGACAGGTTCCGCTGCCGATCGACGACTTGTCGAGTGCGCCTGTCAACGAGCCCGAGCTTGCCGCCGTGTGCGGCGCACTGATCGGGAGCACGCGCGGACTCACGAGGCTTGAATCTGCCCTGCTGGCTGCAGCTCGCGGCTCGAAAATCGCGCCAGATTGGCTCGATGCTTCAAGGCAGGCCATCGCCGATGGCCACGACCCCCTCGGCGAAACGTTCCAGGCGCTGCGCGACGCAGCAGCGCGCCGCAGCGCCGGCGCGATCTATACGCCGACGGCGATCGTCGAATCGATGATCGACTGGATTGTCCAACAAGGAACGCCGACGCGCGTGGTAGACCCGGGCTCGGGCTCGGGTCGCTTCACGTCAGCAGCCGCGCGTCGTTTTGCTGATGCCGAACTGATCGCCGTGGAGCCTGACCCGCTGGCTGCGCTGATGGTGCGCGCCACCGCCGCTGTGCAAGGCTGGGCCGACCGTCTGACGCTGCAGATTGAAGACTTCCGCTCGATCGCGCTGGCGCCGCATGCCGGGCTGACGGCCTTCGTCGGCAACCCACCTTACGTGCGGCACCACGATATCGGTGCGCAGTGGAAGGCGTGGTACCGACAGGCGTGCGCGGGCCTGGGTGTGCGTGCCAGCGCACTCGCCGGCCTGCATCTGCACTTCTTCGTGCAAGCCCGTCTCCTCGCCAAGCAAGGGGACGTCGGCGCGTTCATCACGTCGGCCGAATGGATGGACGTGAACTACGGGTCCGCGCTGCGACAGCTGTTGCTCGATGAACTCGGGGGCGTTGCGCTGCACGTCCTGGAACCGACAGTCGAGGCTTTCCCTGGCACTGCGACAACAGCCGCCATTGCTTGCTTCCGGGTGGGCGAAACCGAAGTGCCCGTGCGCGTCCGGTCGGTTGCCAAGCTCGCAGGCCTCAATGGGCTCTCCAAGGGCGCCGACATTGCGCGCGCGACGCTCAAGGCGGCTTCGCGATGGTCCATCATCGTTCGCCCTTCAGCGCCAAACGCAGGCGGAGTCATCGAGCTCGGCGAGCTGTTCCGTGTGCATCGTGGCCAGGTCACTGGTGCCAACAGCATCTGGATCGCGGGAGAGCACGCTGATGGCCTGCCCGATCGCATCATGCTGCCTTCGGTCACCAAGGCCCGGGATCTGATTCAAGCCGGGGCAAGCCTCCAATCGACGCAGGCGCTGCGGCGTGTCATCGACCTGCCGCCCGAACTCGAGGAGTTCACGAAGGAAGAGCGGCGCAGCATCAGCAACTTCCTCGAATGGGCCAAGCTCCAAGGAGGCGATCAGAGCTACATCGCCCGGCATCGGCGAGCCTGGTGGTCGGTGGGCCTGAAGGCGCCCGCGCCGATCCTGTGTACGTACATGGCCCGTCGTCCGCCGCAGTTCACGCTCAACGCCTGCGGCGCCAGGCACATCAATATTGCGCACGGCCTGTACCCGCGAGAGCATCTTGGCGCCGGCGAATTGAGCCGCCTGGTCGCCTGGCTCAACACGAACATCAACACGGGCAGCGGCCGAACCTACGCCGGCGGATTGACCAAGTTCGAGCCGAAGGAGATCGAGCGTCTGCGCATCCCGCGGCTGGAGTCGCTCTGCGCATGACCACCACGCCGAGTTCATCCGCAAGCTCTGCTCCCCGAATCTGGTCCCAAGCTGAACTCGAGAAAGAGGCCCAGGTCGCGCTCGATGAGTTTGTCGATCGGCGGTTGGCTGAGCCAGAGGGGACTTACGCCACGCACTTCAAGGCTCGGCGCAAAGCGCTGGTTCGGTTGTTTCGGAAGTTGGCCGGTGTTGACAAGCTCAGCCCACCCGCCGATCTGCTGCGAGAAGTCATCGCCGACGAGGAAATGTTTGCCGCGTTGCGCTACATCGCCGGGCCACCCGTGTCAGAAGACGACCTTGGCGTGCTGGTGACGCGCAGCCTCACCGGAATCACGCAGAAGGCTCTGGCCGAAGACGATACGCTGCCCGCTGCTGTGCTGAAACTGATCTGCAAAATGTCGGATCCGTTCCGCTTCCCCTGGATACCCGCTGGCCGGCCACCGACGCCAAAGGAAATTCGCGAGGCCATCGCGATGACGAGCGCGCTGCATGCTTCTCAAGCCCTGCAAACCGAGCGGCGCGGCTACGGTCGGACGGTTGAACAAAGCCTCGTGACGCGACTGGAAGCCATGGGCTACGTCAAGGTCACCGGCGGGCGCAGCAACTCAAAGCCGAAGTCTGGGCAGCCTTTGCCTCATCCGTATCCGCCCAAGGGCAAGGTGACGCAGCCGAGCCATCACCCCGCGTTCCCACACTTCTATGGGGAATGCACTGTCTACGGTCGAAAAGTCGACCTGTTCATCGCTCTGAAGTCAGGGGTGATGATCGCCATCGAAGCAAAGGACTCCAACTCGGCGCTCAACAGCACGAAGCGGCTTCTGAACGACACGGCGGCGAAGGCGAAGCACTATCAGGTTGCCGCGGGCAAGAACGTCATCAGCGTGGCGCTGCTTTCAGGGGTCTTCAAGGTTGCAGACCTCGCTCAGGCACAGGCCGCGGAGCTCTACTTGGTGTGGGCCCACGACCTGGATGAATTTGTCGCTTGGATCGGTTTGCAGTCCTAGCTTCGAGCGACAGTTGCTGTCGGGCCGCTCTTGCCCCGACTACGCCGGACGCACCGCCTGCTGCGCCTTCAACTGCAGCAGCAGTCCATGCAGCATCTCCGTCGACAGTCCGTGCAGCACGAGCCGGTACCCCGCGCGCAGCGTGCTCTCCGGCACCAGCGGGTGTTTGTTGTTGAGCATCACCAGATGCTCGGGCATGCCGGTCAGGCGCGCGCAGTAGATGCCGATCGTCTCGTCCAGTTGCAGCGAGTTGCTGGCGCGCCAGAAGTCGTTGTCGGTCAGCAGCAGCTGATACGTCGGCGTGAAGATCTCGATCGCGGTTTGCAGGTCGATGAAGTTCAGGCGGCCGCGCGGCATGTCCCGCAGTTGCACCGGGCACTCGTTGACCATCGACAGGTCGAGTCTTGCCGGCGGCGCGAGGGCGCGGTCCTGCTCGTGCAATGCGCGGTTCAGGTAGATGACGAAGTTGAAGAGGTTCAGGTCGTGCTGGACGAACAGGTTGTCCTTCAGGTCGTCCAAGTTCATCGGCCGCAACGGCCGTGACGGGATCTGCACGCCGGCGTTGGCGGCAATGAAGGCCAGGATGTCGCTGCCGAAATGGAAGTGGCGCAGGATCATCCAGTTGGCTTGCGGCGTGACCCAGGCCTTCAAGCCCTCGGCGAGGATCTTGTGCAGGAACGCGGGCGCCTGCCAGCCCTTGGGCAGCAGCGCCTTGACGAGCTGGAACAGCACGATGAACGCGCGTGCCAGCGGGCGCACCACCGGCATCAGAAACTGGCGCGACGGCGATGCCGAATCGGTGAGCCAGGCTTGCTTGATCTCGTCGGACAGCGGCGAGCTGTCGTCGAGGTACAGAGCGAGCCACGGGCTCGGATCGGCCGGGTTGTGGTCGTCAAGCAGGAAGTTGGGCAGTGTTTTCATGTCGGGGTCTCAGCGCCGGCGTCTTCCCACTGCATCAGATAAAGCTGCGCGGTGCGGCGCGCGGTGGCGATGATCGCGTTGTCGGCTTGCCCACTCGGGTCGGCCTGCAGCACGAGGCTCACCGCGCGCAGCCAGCGCGCGAGGTGGTTCTCGTCGTTGGCGCCGTGGTAGGCGAGAAAGCGAAACGCGCCGGGCGGCAACTCCAACTGCGCTTGCAGCAGCGGCAGCAGCGCCGGGATGATGCGCTGGCCGGTGCCTTCGATGACGTAGATCGCGCCCAGCAGCCCCACCGGGCTTTCGCTGGCGGCCTGCGCGTGCAGGTAGGCGTTGAGCGCTTCGCCGCCGGGGTTGCGGCGCAGTGCGTCGATGCTCTCGGCTTGCCCGCCGGCGCTGCGGTAATCGTCGAACAGGATCTTGAAGTCGAACTGCTCTTCGCCGGCATGCGTCTCGACGATCTCGCCGAGCGCCTCGTACGGCGCACGCATGCTGGCCACGGCCTCGCGCATCCAGCGGCTGCCTTCGCGCACCTGCGGGATCCAGCCTTCCATCCAGCGCACATAAGCCGCCGTCGTGAAGCGGCGCTGCGTGATCGACTGCACCAGCGGCGTTCGCCACGCGGCCGAGCGGTAGTCGTGCCAGACCTGCGCCAGCGATCGCAGCAGGCGCGCCAGGCGCGGGTCGGTCACCGACGACGCGTCGTGCGGCGCGGCGACGGCCGCCGCATCGGGCGCGCTCACGACGACACCGCGCCGCGGCCGCTCCACGACGAACAGCGCATACGCCACCGTGAAGCGCCCGGACTCGGGCACGAAGCAGAAAATCTGCTCGCCTTCCTTCAACTCGCGCGTGCGCACGAACTCCGACAACATCACGAAAAGACTCGCCGCGCCGGTGTTGCCGCGCGTGGCGAGATTCGTCCACCAGCGCTCTTGCGGTATCGCCAATTGCGCGGCCCGCATCAGCTCATCGACGACAGGCCGAAAGCGCTCCGACGAGTAGTGGCAGAGAAAGTGATCGACCCGCTGCGGATCGACCAGCCCGCGCTGCACCAGGCCGGCGTACTCGTGGATCGCAATGTCGAACAGGTTCGGCAACAGGCGGATGTCCTGCCGCAACGACAGCGCGCCGTCGGCCTCGGCGGCGCTGCTGCTGTCGTAGTCGAGATAGCTGCGCGTGCCTTCGAGGTTCATGCCGAGCTGCATGCACACCGGGTGGTCGCCGGAGAACGACTTCTGGTGCACCCACTTCAGGCGCAGCCGCGGCCTGTCGTCGGGCAATTCGTCGCGGTGGCGCAGCACCAAGGCCGCAGCGCCGTCGGAGAGCATCCAGCGCAGGAAGTGGGCGTTGAAATCGGCGTCGTAGCCGCGCGGCGCGAAGCGCGAGCGCTTGAACATGCGCGACGGCAGGTCGCTGCCCACCGCCAACGCGCTGCGCGCATCGCGCTGCTGCACCTGCCCGGCGGCAAACGCCAGCGCGCCCAGGCTCGCCGCACAAACGCCGATGCTGGTGTGCGTGGCCATCGGCGGCGCACCGAGCTCGCCCTGCACCATGTTGGCAAAGCCCGGCATGATCGAATCGCCGCCGCTGGTGCCGCAGGCCAGCAGCTCGATCTGCGACAGCCCGCAGCCCGCGTCGGCCAGCGCGGCGCGCACGGCCGCCGCCGCCATTTGCGCATTGCTCTCGCGCGTGTGGCCTTCGGCATCGATCGCGTAGTGGCGGCTGCGGATGCCGTTCTCGGCCAGGATGCGCTGCTTGATGCGGCCCGACACGCGGTTGATCGGCGCGATGAAGGCGTCCATCGCCGCGTTGTCGATCGGCTCGCCGGGCAGGTGAAAGCCGGCGCCGGCGATGAAGACGTCGTTGTAGAGGGTGGGCATCAGTTGTTCATCAGAGAGCGGCTGCGAAAGCGCGGCAGCAGCGCACCCAGCGCCATCACGCGCAACAGGTAAACGAAGAAGCTGCGCTCTTGCAGCGCGGGGTGCAGACGCGGGC
>CADEEN010000056.1 GCA_902826345.1 uncultured Burkholderiales bacterium
ACGCCATCGTCTACGACCCGACGCGCTTCGTGCAGACCTCGATCGAGAAGGTCGTGGAGACGCTGATCGAGGCGGTGCTGCTGGTGGTGCTGGTCGTCATCATCTTCCTGCAGACCTGGCGCGCGTCGATCATCCCACTGTTGGCGGTGCCGATCTCGATCGTCGGCACCTTCGCCGCGCTGCTGGCGCTGGGCTTCTCGATCAACACGTTGACCCTCTTCGGCCTGGTGCTCGCCATCGGCATCGTCGTCGACGACGCGATCGTCGTCGTCGAAAACGTCGAGCGCAACATCGAGCGCGGCCTGACACCGCGCGACGCCACGATCCAGGCGATGCGCGAAGTCAGCGGGCCGATCATCGCCATCGCGCTGGTGTTGTGCGCGGTGTTCGTGCCGCTGGCCTTCGTGCCCGGCCTCACCGGCCGCTTCTACCAGCAGTTCGCGGTGACGATCGCCATCTCGACGGTGATCTCGGCCTTCAACTCGCTGACGCTGTCGCCGGCCTTGAGTGCGATCCTGCTGCGCCCGCACGACGCGCCGAAGGACGCGCTGACGCGGGGCATGGACCGTGTCTTCGGCGGCTTCTTCCGCTGGTTCAACCGCACGTTCAAGCGCGGCAGCAACGCCTACGGCCGCGGCGTCACCGCCATCCTCGGGCGCAAGAGCATTGCGCTCGTCGTCTACGCGCTCTTGATTGCGGCGACGCTGGTGCTCTTCGCGCGCATCCCCGCGGGCTTCGTGCCGGCACCCGACAAGCAGTACCTGATCGGCGTGGCGCAACTGCCGGCCGGCGCGTCGCTCGACCGCACCGAGGCGGTGATCCGCGAGATGAGCGAGATCGCCCTCAAGGTGCCGGGCATCGTCGATTCGGTGGCCTTCCCCGGCCTGTCGATCGCCGGCTTCTCGGCGGCGCCGAACGAGGGCATCGTCTTCTTCGGCCTCGAAGGCTTCGACAAGCGCACCGGCGCCGACAAGAGCAAGGACGCGATCGTCGGCAACGTCAACGGCGCGATCCAGCAGATCCAGGGCGCGCGCATGTTCGTCATCCCGCCACCGCCGGTGGAAGGCATCGGCGCGGCCGGCGGCTTCAAGGTGCAGGTGCAGGACCGCGGCGGCCTCGGCGAGCAAGCGCTGTACGGTGCCGTGTGGGGCGCGCTCGGGCAGATCTACGGCAACCCGAACAGCCCCATCGGCACGCCGTTTTCCACTTACGACATCAACGTGCCGCAGCTCTATGCCGCGGTCGATCGCACCAAGGCCAAGCAGATGGGCGTTCAGTTGGGCGACATCTACGACACGCTGCAGATCAACCTCGGCTCGCTCTACGTCAACGACTTCAGCAAGTTCGGCAAGACGTATCAGGTGATCGTGCAGGCCGATGCGCCGTTTCGCAGCGACGCCAACTCGATCACTGCGCTGAAGACGCGCAACGCCGCCGGCCAGATGGTGCCGCTGTCGTCGCTGATGAACGTCGACCCGACCTTCGGCCCGACGCGCGTCACGCGCTACAACGGCTTCCCCTCGGCCGACATCAACGGCGCGCCGAACCCGGGGTTCTCATCGAGCCAGGCCGAGGGCGAGATCGAGCGCCTGCTGACGCAATTGCCGCGCGGCATGGCCTACGAGTGGACCGAGCTGTCGTACCAGGACCGGCTGACTCGCGACGTGGCGCTGCCCGGCATCGGCATCAGCGTGCCGACGCTCGCCGCCGTGCTCGCACTGTCGGTGCTGCTGGTGATCCTCGTGCTGGCGGCGCAATACGAGAGCTGGTCGCTGCCGATGGCGATCATCCTCATCGTGCCGATGGGCGTGTTGTCGGCGCTGTTCGGCGTCTGGCTGTCGAGCTTTCCGCCGTTCAGTCAGCCGGGGGACCTGAACATCTTCACGCAGGTGGCGCTGGTCGTGCTCGTCGGCCTGGCGTGCAAGAACGCGATCCTGATCGTCGAGTTCGCGAAGGAGTTGGAAGAGCACGGCAAGTCGATGCGCGACGCCGTGATCGAAGCCTGCCGCTTGCGCTTGCGGCCGATCCTGATGACGTCGATCGCGTTCTGCGCCGGCGTGATTCCGCTGATCCTCGGCAGCGGCGCCGGCAGCGAGATGCGGCGCGCGATGGGCATCGCGGTGTTCTCCGGCATGCTCGGCGTGACCTTCTTCGGCATCTTCCTGACGCCGGTGTTCTACGCGCTGCTGCGCCAGGGCACCGAGGGCCGGCGCAGGAAGGCGGCGGACTTGCGACGGCGCATCGACGAGTCGGCGCATCCGGTGGATGGCGCGCCGCTGCCGCCGCCGGGGGACGCGCGATGAGCCGCCTCGTCTGGTCGTTGTTTGCTGCGGCCATGCTCGCCGCGTGTGCCACGCCGTCACCGCCGGCAGCGACGAAGCCCGCTACCCCCGACACGTTCGCGCAAGCCGCCAACACCGAGGCGCAACCGGTGGCCGAGTTCTGGCGTGCGTTCAACGATGCCGAGCTCGACGCGCTGATCACGCAGGCCATGGCCGCCAACCGCGACCTGCGTGTCGCCGCGGCGCGCGTGGCCGAAGCGCAGGCCATCGAAGGCGGCACGCGCGGCCTCGGCCGGCCGACGCTCGACGTCACCGGCGGCGTCAGCCGCTCGCGCTTTGCCGAGAACAGCGGCCAGCCCGGCACGCGCAACCAGTTCAGCGCGGGTCTGGCCGCGGCATGGGAGATCGATCTCTTCGGCCGCGTCGCCGACGAGCAGCGCTCGGCGCGTGCGACGACCGAAGCCGCGCAGGCGCAACGCCGCGGCGTGCAGGTCACCGTGGCCGCCGAAGTGGCACGCAACTATTTCGAGCTGCGCGGCTTGCAGGAACAGCTTCGCGTGACGCGGCTCGACCTGGGCACGCAGCGCGATTCCTTGAAGTTGGTCGATGCGCGCCTGTCGGCCGGCCGCGGCACCGCGCTCGACACCGAGCGCGCGCGCGCGCTGGTGGAGAGCACCGCCGCCGCCCTGCCCGTGCTCGAGTCGGCGCTGGCGCGCACGCGCATGCGGCTGGCCGTGCTCACCGGCGCGGCGCCGAGCGCGCTCGACGTGCAACTCGCCGAGCAGAAGCCGCTGCCCGGATTGCCGGCGACACCGCTGGCCGCCATCGGCTCACCGCAGACGCTGCTGCAACGCCGGCCGGATGTCGCTGCGGCCGAACAGCAATTGATCGCCGCCGATGCGCAGACCGGCATCGCCCGCAGCCGCTTGTGGCCGTCGCTCACGCTCAGCGGCACTCTGGGCCTGAACGCCGGGCGCATCAGCGAACTCGGCGACTCGGGATCGTTCGTCGCCAGCCTCGGCGCCAACCTGCTGTGGGCGGTGATCGACAACGGCCAGCGCCGAGCGCAGATCGACGCGGCTGATGCGCGCCGCGAAGGCGCGATCGCGCAGTTCGATCAGGCGGTGCTCGCCGCGCTCGAAGAAACCGAAGGCGCGCTCGTCGCCTACACACGCTCGCAGCAGCGCACGGAGAACCTGTTCGCTGCGGCGAAAGCATCAGAAGCCGCCGCGAAGATCGCACGCGCGCGGCTCGATGCGGGCACGATCGACTTTCTGGTCGTGCTCGATGCCGAGCGGCAGTTGTTGCAAGCGCGAGACCTGCTGGCGCAGGGGCAGACGCAGGCGGCGACGGCGTTGGTCGGGGTGTATCGGGCGCTGGCGGGCGGGTGGTGACGCCAGTGGCTTCAAAGATGGCGGGGGCTCACGAATCGTCCCTGCCCTCCAGCGGGGTTCCAAACCGGGAAGCTGAGCGCGCCTTCGCCCGCATGGCTTCAACGGCGCGGTCCTTTGGCGCTGCGCTGGTGACCAGAGCGGCAATCAGCCGACGGGCCTCATCCGCGACGCCGGCCACCGCTGCGTTGAATGCGACTTCGTTCGCTCGGGACGGCACGTTGAAGCCGCTCAACTTGCGCACGAACTGCAATGCGGCGTCCCGGATCTCGAGCTCGGTGGCTGGCGGATCGAAGTTGAACAGTGTTCGGATATTGCGGCACATGAACTGAACGCTCCCAACGCACGTCGGCTCGACCCGATCAGCGGGCGACCGACGCTGCCAGCCGCGGCCACAACGCCGACGGCAGATCGTGCCCCATG
The DNA here is from genome assembly GCA_902826345.1 of uncultured Burkholderiales bacterium. Taxonomy (GTDB): domain Bacteria; phylum Pseudomonadota; class Gammaproteobacteria; order Burkholderiales; family Burkholderiaceae_C; genus CADEEN01. The sequence continues at coordinate 4,097 of CADEEN010000056.1, forward strand.
CCTTCGATGATGTCGAGCGTCGCTGCGCTGATCTTTGCGCGGATGTCGTGCGCCGATGCCACCGGCACCAGAGGATCGGCCGCACCATGGATGATGTGCGTCGGCGCGGTGATGCGCGCCAGCATCGGCGAGCGGTCACCGTCGGCCGCGACGGCGATGAGTTGCCGCGAAACGCCGGCAGGCCGATAAGCGCGTTGCACCGACGCGCGCAGACGCTGGCGGAACTCGTCGCGCGACGCGGGCCGGTACGCCGGGCTGCCGATGACCGTGAAGACGCGTTCGAGCCGATCGACGATGGCTTCGATATTTTTCGCATCGAGGCCGCGACGATCGAGCATCGCTGCCCTCGCCTTCGCGCTCGGCCCCGGCAACTTGCGCGCGCCGCTCGTCGTCATCATCAGCGTCAGCGCCGAGACACGCTGCGGATGCCTGGCCGCGATGTGCTGCGCGATCATGCCGCCCATCGACGCACCGACGATGTGCGCGCGGTCGATGCCCAACGCGTCGAGCACGCCGATGGTGTCGGCCGCCATGTCGGCGATGGTGTACACGCTGTGCACCGGCAGGCGCAAGGCGTAGCGCAGCGCCGCCCAAGCGACGTTGGGTGTGCCGCGATCATCGAAGCCCTGGCTCAGCCCGGCGTCGCGGTTGTCCAGGCGGATCACCCGGTGCCCGCGCTGCACCAGCATCTCGACGAAGGGTTCGGGCCAGCCGGTGAGCTGCATGCCCAGGCCCATGATCAACAGCAGCGGTGCGCCGTCGGCAGGGCCCTGCACATCGATTTCGATCGACAGGCCGTTGGCTTGGACTTGCATCAGACCTCGGGCCAGCGCCGGGCCGCTCCCAAGCGTCGGCCCGAGTTCCCCTCGGGGGAGTGCTCGCGCAGCGAGCGAGGGGCGGTCATGAAGCGGCTGCGAACGGCGCCATGCCTGTCGTCTTGTAGAACCAGCGCCGCGCGCCCTGCGCGTCGAAGCGTTGCCATGTCGCCGGGTTCTGCTGCAGACGGTCGGCGATGGCATACAGCGCCAGCGGGTTCATGCCCATGCCGATGTGGCTGGCGTGAACTTCGATGTTCTCGGCCAGCGGCGACTCGTCGTTGATGCTGCACTGCCACGCAACGACCCCATCGGTACGCGAGTAGATCGACGTCGTCGGCACCGGTGGCACACCACGCAGTTGTGCGATCAGTTCCGGGTCGTGCACGTTCTGGCCGCTGAACATCTCGTAGAAGCGCCAGGCGTTCGTCGCCCGCGGGTGGCCGGAAAACGGCGAGCCGAGCGTGATGACGCAGCGCGCGAGCTGCGGAAGCTCCTTGGCCATTTCGCGTGCATACAAACCGCCGAGGCTCCAGCCGATGAGGCTCACCTTCTCGCCGTGGCGCTCGGCGATGCGCTGCACCTGCTGGCGCACCGCATCGAGTACGCCGCGCCGTGGGCCGAAATTGAAACCCTGCTTCCACGGGTAGGCGCTGTAGCCGAGGTCTTGCAGGAAGCTGCGCAGCGGCGCGGTGGTGATGTCTGCCGCGCCGAGGCCGGGGAAGACGATCACCGGGTGGCCATCGCCGCGCGGCAGGCGCTTCAGCCATGGAAGTGCGGCGAGCATTGCCGCGTACTCCCACGGCGCGCGGCCTTCGAGCAGCAGCAGCAGCGCGTTGGGCGCGCGCAGATCGGCCTCGTGGAACAGCGGTGGCGGCGCGTGGGGCGGCCGGGGCATGCGCGACTTCGACTTCATGAGGCCCGAATGTATCGGGCCGCCGCGCTGCGAACCTGGAGGCTCCGCTCCAGGAACGCGGCGCCGTTGCGACATATGCCGCGCCGGGGTCAAGCCCGTGCCGCGCTGCGCGGCACTGCTTTTCTCGTTGTTGGCGTGGCGGGTTTGCGAGGGGCCACGACAGACGCGTCATCGTCGTACAACGGCAGCGCACGCAAGGCTTCGAAGGCCGCGGTCACCGCGTCGGCGAGCTTGCGCACGTCGGGCATCGCCTTGGCGTCGGCCATCATGCCGAAGTCGAGCGACTGCGCGTAGCTCTGCACGGTGATGTTCAGGCCCAGGCCGTGGGTGACGATCGAGCACGGGTAGTTGGTCAGCATGCGCGCGCCGGCCAGGTACAGCGGCACGGGCGGGCCGGGCACGTTGGAGATGGCGACGTTGGCCACCGACGGGATCTTGTCGGAGCCTGTCGCGCGGCGGTAGAGCGCCGACGCGGCTTCAGTGAGCCACGGCACGCCGATCGACGGGAAGTCGGTCGGCAGCACGTTCTTCACTTTCGACAGCGTGCTCTTCATCGACTTGGTCGCCGCCTTGATGTGCGCCAGCCGCTTGCGTGCGTCGGCGACGTTGGTGCCGAGACTCAGCAGCGTCATCGACGCCTGGTTGTCGGCCGACGTGTCGCCCTTGGCTCTGAGGGAAACGGGCACCGCGGCCACCAGCGACTTCTTCGGCAACTCGCCCTTGGCCGCGTAATGCGCGCGCATCGCGGTGCTGCACAACCAGAGCACGACGTCGTTCAACGTCGCCTCGTGCGCCTTGCCGAGGGCCTTGAGCTCGGGCAGCGGCAGCGTGACGGCGGCGAATGCGCGCGCTGCGGTGACGGGTTCGTTGAGCGCCATGCGCGGCGCAAGACCGAGGCTGCCGGTGGCCTTGCGGCCGCTGATCAGCGCACTGCGCGCCGCCATGCGGCCGGCGGCGCTGCCGAGCGAGCCGGCGGTTTCGGGCAACGCTCGGATGAGCTGCGTGATCTGCTGCACCTCGCTCGTGATCGCACCGGAGATCATCTCCACCATCGACAGCTTGAAGCGCTTCTCGCGCGTCGAGGCCTTGATGTCGCGCGCTTCGGGCTCGGCGCTGATGTCGAGGATGGCGTTGGCAAGCGCCACGGCGGCCTGGCCATCTACCGCTGCGTGGTGCAGCTGCGTGTACATCGCCACACGCTGGCTGCCGTCGGCTCCCGGCGACAGCCCTTCGATGACATGGAACTTCCACAGCGGGCGGCGGCGATCGAGCAACTGCACGTGCAGCTTGCCGACCAGCTTCTCGAGTGCCGCCATGTCGTTGCGCGTGCGCGGCGGCAGCTTGTGCAGGGCAACGTGATGGGCCATGTCCGGTTCGGCATCGACCCACACCGGGTTGGTGATGTTCATCGGCATCATCCACAAGCGGCGCCGCAGCGGGGGTGCGAGCGGCAGGCGCTCGGTCATGTGCCGGCGCAGCGCGGTGACGAACTTGCCTTTGAAGCCTTTGGGCAACTCGAAGACGTGCAGCGCGCCGACGTGCATCGCCATCTCCGGCGTTTCGAGATGCAGGAAGGTGGCGTCGAGACCGGACAGGCGCTTCATGCCGGCATCGTAGGCGCTGCACTCGGCGGTGCATCTGCGTGTTGCCCCTATAGCCGCGACAATACAGACCCCATGGCCAATGCCTCGATCGCCCCTTCGCTGTTGCTGCGCGCGCTGGCGGCTGTCGTGCCTGAAACGGCGGCGGAAGTTGCCGCCGCGCTGGCGCCGCATGTCTCGGCCAGCGAGTTCAGCCGCAGCGCTGTGCTGCTGAGCCAGGGCGAACGCTGGCGCTGGGCGCTGTTGATCGAGCGCGGCCTGGTCCGCATGCACTTCGTGCGCCGCGATGGTCGCGAGTTCAACAAGAACTTCTTTGCCGAAGGCGCGCTGGTGTGCCCGATCACGCCAGCCATGTGGACCGCGCCGTCGCTGTTCGGCATCGCCTGCATCGAGACCACCCGCGTCTGGCGCTGCGACGAGGCGCACTTCCGCGACGTGCTGGGGGCTTACGGCATGTGGGCGCCGCTGCAGCGCGAACTGCTGCAACGCCTGCTCACCGGCAAGCTGCAACGCGAACACGATCTGCTGGCGCTTGACGGTCGCCGTCGCTACGACGCGTTCTGCCGGCGCTTCCCGGCGCTCGCCGAGCGCGTGCCACTGGTGCATCTGGCCACCTACCTCGGCCTGACCGATGTGTCGCTGTCGCGGTTGCGGCGCAAGGACTGAACATTTGTTAAGGCGGCGGCGCCAGGCGCGCCGCACAGTGGCTCGACCGATCAACTCCGCAGGAGCCGAGCCATGAAGACAAGCCTTTTGCTCTACCGCAGCGCCATCGCCGCCGCGGTGCTCGCCGCCGCCGGCGCTGCCGTGCTGGCCGTGCTGGCATCTCGCACCGAAGCCGACATCGCCGGCCACCGCGAGCGCGTCGTCGTGCAAGCGCGCCAGGCAGCACCGGCGGCCGCATCGGCGCAGGCGCTGGCCGCGCTACCGGCGCCGGTGCAGCGCTGGATCGCCTTCACCTTCCGCGGCGCCGCGCCGCCGCAGGCGAGCCATGTCGAGCTGACGATGGACGGGCGCTTCCGGCGCCCGCGCAGCGACACCTTCACGCCCACGCGCGCCGAGCAGACGATCGCGCTGCACACGCCGGCGCTGGTGTTCGCTGCCACCACGCCGCTGCTGCCTGGCGTGCCGGCGCTGACCGCGCGCGCCTACGACGCCTACGCCGGCGGGCAGATGGAGATGAAGGCCAAGCTGCTGGGGGCGGTCACCGTGGTCGATGAGCCGGCGTCGCCGACGCTCAACCGCATCTCGCTGCGGCGCTGGCTGCTCGAAAGCCCGCTCTACCCGATGGCACTGCTGCCCGGCGGCGCGGTGCGGTGGGAAGCGATCGACGCACAGCACGCGCGTGCCGTGGTGACGCTGGGCGATGACAGCGCGTCGCTGGTGGCCACCTTCGGCGACGACGGCCGGCTGCTGCGCTTCGACGCCGAAGAAGACGGTGACCTGCGCACGGCGTACCACGGCTCGGGCGAGCACGCGGCACGCGACGATTACGAGGCGGTCGACGGCATGATGATTCCGAAGCGATTCGTCGTTGCGCGCGCTGCTGGGGGGCGCATCCTGCCGTTCTGGGAGGGGCGCGTGACGAGTATCCGTTTCGCCTCTGGAGATTGACCATCATGTCATCCACCACCCTCGTCGTCTTTGCCGGTGTCGCCCTGCTGTGCGTCGCCACGCCCGGCCCGACCATGATGCTGGCGCTCAGCAACGGCTCGCGCTACGGTGTGCGCGCGGCCATGCCCGGCATGGCCGGGGCCGTGGCCTCGGACTTCGTGCTGATCGGCGCCGCCGCCGCGGGGCTGGGTGCGTTGCTGGCGGCATCGGCAGCGGCCTTCGCCGTCGTTAAGTGGCTGGGTGTGATCTACCTGGCGTACCTCGGTGTGCGCCTGTTGCTGGCGTCTGCGGCAGCGCCGCTGCAGGCCAGTGATGCCGCGAGCCAACGGCCGGCAGCGCGCGCGCTGTTCCTGCGCAGCTTCCTGGTCGCGGCGACCAATCCCAAGGGCTACCTGTTCTTCGCTGCGCTGCTGCCGCAGTTCATCGATTCGACACAGCCGCAGGCGCAGCAGTACGCGCTGCTGGCACTGATCTTCGGCGCGCTCGACTTCGCCGCGATGGCCGCCTACGCGGCAGCCGGCGAACGCGCGGTGCGCTTGTTCGGTGCCGCCTCGGCGCGCGCGTGGCTCGACCGCGGCTGCGGCGCGACGCTGTTGTTGCTGGCGAGCGTGCTGGCGCTATTGCGACGCCCGGCTACTGCGTAGGCCACGCTGCGCGCGCCGGCCGCGACTTACGCCGTGCTGCGCGTGCGCAGTGCCAGCTCGTTCCCGGCCAGGGCCAGCAGCACGAGCGCACCGCCGAGGAGCACCGCCATCGTCGGCGCTTCGTTCGCGCCAAGCCAGGCCCAGGCGACACCGAATACGACTTCGAGCAACCCGAGCAAGGAGATCTCGGGCGCCGGCAGCGTGCGCGCCACCACCACCGACATAAGGCAAGGGATCGCCAACTGAAAGACACCGAGCAGCGCCAGCCAGCCGACGTCGTGCAACGACGCTTGCAGCGGCCAGGCCAGCGGCAAGGTGACGGCAGCGGAGATCAAGGCGCCGATCAGCACCGCGGGCAGCATGTCGGGCGCTTCGCGTCTGCCGCGCAGGCTCTGGATCACGGTCCAGTTGGTCGCGGCAGCGATCGGCACCGCGAGCGCCACCAGCGTGCCAAGCAGGTGCTTGCCGCCTTGCAGCTCCTGCCCGTACATCCAGGCAATGCCGACGCCGGCCAGCGCGATGGCAGCCCATGTCGGTGCCGCCAAACGGTGGCCGAGAGCGAAGCGCGCCATCAGCGCCGTCAACAGCGGGGCCAGCGCCATCGTCACCAACACGTTCGCCACGGTGGTCAGCGTCAGCGCGATCATGAAAGCGGTGAACATCACCGACCAGCACAGCCCCGACAGCCACAGCGCTCGCCCGCCCGTGCGCAGCGAGCCCCACAGCCGCGCTGGGCCGCGCAGCCACGACAACAGCAGCACGAGCGCCAACGCGTTGGTTGCACTGCGCCAGAACGTCATCTCGAAGCCGGCTGTGCCTTCGAGCCAGCGTGTCACCACGCCGGCGATGCTCCACATCAGCGTGGCCAGCACCATCAGCGCGACGGCGCGGCCGTGGGTCATCGGCGTCATGCCGCTTCGCGACTGGCCCTCTTGCGATCGTGCTCTTTGAGGAATCGCTTGCGCAGGCGGATGCTCTTCGGTGTGATCTCGACCAGCTCGTCGTCTTCGATGAACTCCACGGCGTACTCGAGCGAGAGCTCGATCGCCGGCGTGATCTTGATCGCGTCTTCCTTGCCGCTGACGCGGAAGTTGGTGAGCTGTTTGCCGCGAACAGCGTTGACGACGAGGTCGTTGTCGCGCGAGTGGATGCCGATGATCATGCCTTCGTAGAGCGGGTCGCCGGCCTTGACGAACATGCGGCCGCGGTCGTCCAACTTGCCGAGCGAGTAGGTCACGGCTTCGCCGTCGTCCTGGCTGATCAGCACACCGTTCTTGCGGCCCTCGATTTCTCCTTTGTAGGCCTCGTAGCCGTCGAAGATGTTGCTGATGAGGCCCGTGCCGCGCGTCAGGTTCATGAACTCGTTGGAGAAGCCGATCAGGCCGCGCGCCGGGATGCGGTACTCCAGGCGCACGCGGCCCATGCCGTCGGTTTCCATGTTGACGAGGTCGGCCCGGCGCTCGCCCAGGGCCTGCATCACGCCGCCCTGGTGGCTGTCTTCGACGTCGGCGGTGACGAGCTCGATCGGCTCCTGCTTCTCGCCGCCCACTTCGTGGAACACCACGCGCGGCTTGCTGACGGCGAGCTCGTAGCCTTCGCGGCGCATGTTCTCGAGCAGGATCGTCAGGTGCAGCTCGCCGCGGCCGGAGACTTCGAAAATGCCATCTTCGTCGGTTTCCTTGACCTTGAGCGCGACGTTGCTCTGCAGCTCGCGCTGCAGGCGGTCCCAGATCTGGCGGCTGGTGACGAACTTGCCTTCGCGGCCGGCGAGCGGCGAGGTGTTGACGCAGAAGTTCATCGTCAGCGTCGGCTCGTCGATCTTCAGCATCGGCAGCGGGCGTGGGTTCTCGATGTCGGTGAGCGTGACGCCGATGCCGATATCTTCGATGCCGTTGACGAGCACGATGTCGCCGGGGCCTGCGCTCTCGGCCGGCATGCGCACGAGGCCTTCGAACTTCAGCACCTGGTTGACACGCGCCTTCTTCGGCGTGCTGTCCGGGCCTTCGTATACGGCCACGTCCATCATCGGCTTCAAGATACCGCTGTGCACGCGGCCGATGCCGATACGGCCGACGTAGCTCGAGTAATCGAGTGAGCAGATCTGCAGCTGCAGCGGCTCGGCCTCGCTGCCCTGGTGCGGCGGCACATGCTCGACGACGGCGTCGAACAGCGGCGCGAGATCGGTGCCGACCTCGCCCTGCGTGCGCGTCGCCCAGCCGTTCAGGCCCGAGGCGAAGATGACAGGGAAATCAAGTTGGTCTTCGGTGGCATGCAGCTTGTCGAAGAGCTCGAACGTGGCGTTGATGACGTAGTCAGGCCGCGAGCCAGGACGATCGACCTTGTTGACGACGACGATCGGCTTCAGGCCCAGCGCCAGCGCCTTCTTGGTGACGAAGCGCGTCTGCGGCATCGGCCCCTCGACCGCATCGACCAGCAGCAGCACGCCATCGACCATCGACAGCACTCGCTCCACTTCACCGCCGAAGTCAGCGTGGCCGGGCGTGTCGACGATGTTGATGTGCGTGCCCTTCCACTTCACCGCGCAGTTCTTGGCCAGGATGGTGATGCCGCGCTCCCGCTCGAGATCGTTGCTGTCCATCACGCGCTCGGCGATCTTCTCGTTCTCGCGGAAGGTGCCGGACTGGCGCAGCAGCTGATCGACCAGCGTCGTCTTGCCGTGATCGACGTGGGCGATGATGGCGATGTTGCGGATTTGGGTGTTCATAGACTTTGTATTTCCAGCGGGGACAGCAGTCGATCGGGAATCAACTCACCGGCGGTGATATGGGCAGAGCCGAGCAGCGCGCGCGGCTCGGGGCCATAGACGCGAATGCGCGGCGCATCGGCGGCGTTGACGTGGCGGCGCAAGCCGGTGAGAAAGCGCGCGGCTTCGTGCGCAGGCAGGCGGTGTTCGGGCCACTCGGCGAGCAGCGCATCGGGCGGCAGCAGGTGCGCATCGCGCTCGGCGTCCGGCAGCGCGGCGAGTGCATCGAGCGTGATGGCAGCGTCGATGGCGAGCGGGCCGCTCGCGGTGCGGCGCAGCGCCGACAGGTGCGCGCCGCAGCCGAGTGCGGCGCCGATGTCTTCGGCCAGCGTGCGCACGTAGGTGCCTTTGCTGCACAGCACATCGAGCACGAGCGTGTGTTCATGCCGCTCCAGCACGGTGATCCGATGGATCGTGATGTGCCGCGTCGCGCGCTCGACCTCGATGCCTTCACGCGCGTACTCGTACAGCGCTCGGCCCTGGTGCTTCAGCGCCGAGTGCATCGGCGGCATCTGCTCGATCGCACCGGTGAAGCGGGCGATAGCGGCATCGATCGCAGCGCGATCGACGTTCACATCGCGGCGTTCGACGATATCGCCCTCCAGATCGCCGGTCGTCGTCGTCACGCCGAGGTGCATCGTCGCCGTGTAGCGCTTGTCTGCGTCGAGACTGACCTGCGAGAACTTGGTCGCCGCGCCGAAGCACAGCGGCAACAGACCGGATGCAAGCGGATCGAGCGTGCCGGTGTGCCCCGCCTTCTCGGCGTTGAACAGCCGCTTGGCCTTCTGCAAGGCGTCGTTGCTCGACAGACCGACCGGCTTGTCGAGCAGCAACACACCATGAATTGAGCGGCGGGCCATCAATCCTCTTTCGCCCGCGACGCGTTGGCGCTGTTGATCAACGCGTTCAACTCGGCTGCGCGCTCCGTCGTGCGATCGAACTGAAAGTGCAGCGTCGGCACGGTGTGGATCGACAGCCGCTTGAACAAGCCGTTGCGCACGAAGCCGGCCGCTTCGTTCAGCGCGGTTTCGCATTCGGTCGTGTCGCCCACCAACAGCGAGAAGCGCACCGTCGCATGCGCGTAGTCCGGCGTCACATCGACGCCGGTGATCGTCACCATGCCGATGCGCGGGTCCTTCAGATCGCGGATCAGCTCGGCCAGATCGCGCTGGATCTGGTCGGCGACGCGGAAGCTGCGGTTGGGAATCGAGCGTTTGTGCTTGGTCATGGTCGGTGGCTCCACAAGCTACAAAGCCCCGCCGGTGTTTCGGACGGGGCTTTGTGCGCGTTGGCGGAAGTCCGGTCCTAGAGGCTTCTGGCGACTTCCTTGACTTCGAAAAACTCCAACTGGTCGCCCTCTTTGATGTCGGTGACGTTTTTCAGCTTGATACCGCACTCGAAGCCCTCGGCCACCTCTCGCACGTCGTCCTTGATGCGCCGCAGCGACTCGACCTCGCCGGTGAAGATCACCACGTTGTCGCGCAGCAAGCGGAAGCGCGCGTTGCGGGTCACACGGCCAGCGGTGATCATCGAACCGGCCACCGTGCCGATCTTGCTGGCGATGAAGACGGTGCGGATCTCTGCCGTGCCGATGACTTCTTCCTTCTGCTCGGGCGCCAGCATGCCGGTCATCGCCGCTTTGATCTCGTCGACCGCGTCGTAGATGATGTTGTAGTAGCGCAGGTCCACGCCGTTGCCTTCGGCGAGCTTGCGCGCGTTGGCATCGGCGCGCACGTTGAAGCCGACGACGACGGCCTTCGACGCGATCGCCAGGTTGATGTCGCTCTCGCTGATGCCGCCGACCGCCGCGTGCACGATCTGCACCTTGACCTCGGCCGTGGACAGCTTGACCAGCGACTGCGCCAGCGCTTCCTGCGAGCCCTGCACGTCGGCCTTGA
>CADEEN010000057.1 GCA_902826345.1 uncultured Burkholderiales bacterium
CGAGCGCGACTACGGCCAGGAGGCGATCGAGATCCTGCTGCAGGTGATGGAGAACAACCGCGACGATCTGGTCGTCATCCTCGCCGGCTACAAGGACCGCATGGACACGTTCTTCCAGTCGAATCCGGGGCTGTCGTCGCGCATCGCGCACCACCTCGACTTCCCGGACTACGCGCACGGCGAGCTGCTGCAGATCAGCGACAAGATGCTCGAAGGCATGAACTACCGCTTCGACGATGCGGCGCGCGATGCCTTCGGCCAGTACCTGTCGCTGCGATTGGCGCAGCCGCATTTCGCCAACGCGCGCAGCGTACGCAACGCGCTCGACCGCATGCGCCTGCGCCAGGCCAGCCGTCTCTTCGCCGAACGCGACCGCGCGTTGACACGCGACGACCTCACCACGTTAACGGCCAGCGACATCCGCGCCAGCCGTGTTTTTGCCACCAGCAGTTCCTGAAAAAGTAGGCCGACCATGCCTTTGTCGCAACGCTGGACCCTGACCCGCTACCTGATCGAAGAGCGCCGCCGCTTCCCGCAGGCCAGCGGCGACCTGAACGCGCTGATCCTCGACATTTCGATCGCCTGCAAGGCGATTGCGCGCATCGTCTCTTTCGGCGAAGTCGGCGATGCGCTGACCGGCGTCGACAAGCCGGCAGCCGGCGCCGTCAACGTGCAAGGCGAAGTGCAGAAGCCGCTCGACGTGATGAGCAACGACATCTTCATCCGCATGAACGAGTGGAGCGGCCACCTCGCCGGCATGGCGTCCGAAGAGATGGACCAGCCGCGGCAGATTCCCACCTCGTACTCGCGCGGCAAGTACCTGCTGGTGTTCGACCCGCTCGACGGCTCGTCGAACATCGACGTCAACGTTTCGGTGGGCAGCATCTTCTCGATCCTGCGCGCGCCGCAGGACGCGATCGACAGCGGCCGCGACGTCACCGAAGCCGACTTCCTGCAACCCGGTGCGACGCAGGTCGCGGCCGGCTACGCACTCTACGGCCCGACGACGATGCTGGTGTTGACGGTGGGCAACGGCGTGGCCGGCTTCACGCTGAACCCGAACCTCGGCGAGTTCGTGCTGACGCACAACAAGATCACCGTGCCGCCCGACACGCAGGAGTTCGCGATCAACAGCTCGAACAGCCGCTTCTGGGAGCCACCCGTCAAGCGCTACGTCGATGAGTGCCTTGCAGGCAAGACGGGCCCGCGCGGCAAGGACTTCAACACGCGCTGGATCGCGTCGATGGTGGCCGAAGCGCACCGCATCCTGATGCGCGGCGGCGTGTTTCTCTACCCGCGCGACACCAAGGACCCGAGCAAGAACGGCCGCTTGCGCTTGTTGTACGAAGCCAATCCGATCGGCTTCGTCATGGAGCAGGCCGGCGGTCGCGCCAGCACCGGACGGCAGGCGATGCTCGGCGTCAAGCCGACGGAGCTCCACCAGCGCATCGGCCTGATCTTCGGCTCGAAGAACGAGGTCGAGCGCATCGAGCGCTATCACCATGAACCGGCGACGCGCGATGCCGGTGTGCCGCTGTTCGCAGAGCGCAGCCTTTTCAGGGACTAGAACGACATGTCGGAACGTCACCCCATCATTGCCATCACCGGCTCGTCGGGCGCCGGCACCACGTCGGTGACGCGCACCTTCGAGAACATCTTTCGCCGCGAGAAGGTCAAGGCGGCTGTCATCGAAGGCGACAGCTTCCATCGTTACGACCGCAAGGAGATGCGGCTGCGCCAGGCCGAGGCCGAGAAAGCCGGCAACCGCAACTTCAGCCACTTCGGCCCCGAGAACAACCTCTTCGCCGAACTCGAACAACTCTTTGCCAGCTACGCCGAATGCGGCAACGGCAGACAGCGCAAGTACCTGCACAACGCCGAGGAGGCCGCGCCGTACAAGCAGGAGCCTGGCACCTTCACACCGTGGGAGGGGCTGCCGGCCGAGACCGATCTGCTGTTCTACGAAGGCTTGCACGGCGGGGTGAAAACCGCGGACGTAGACATCGCGCGCCACCCCGATCTGCTGATCGGCGTCGTGCCGGTGATCAACCTCGAATGGATCCAGAAGCTCTGGCGCGACCAGAAGCAGCGTGGCTATTCGAACGAAGCGGTCACCGACACCATCCTGCGCCGCATGCCCGACTACGTGCACTACATCTGCCCGCAATTCACGCACACGCATGTCAATTTCCAGCGCGTGCCCTGCGTCGACACCAGCAACCCCTTCGTCGCGCGCGACATCCCGTCGCCCGATGAGAGCATGGTCGTCATCCGCTTCGCCAATCCGAAGGGCATCGACTTCCAGTACCTGATGAACATGATCCACAACTCGTTCATGTCGCGCGCCAACACCATCGTCGTGCCGGGAGGCAAGATGGAACTCGCGATGCAGCTCATCTTCACGCCCTACATCTGGCGCATGATGGAGCGCAAGAAGCGTGCGCTGGGAGCGCTTTGATGGCGTCTTCTTCCACAGACCGCGTGATCCGCGAAGGCGGCGCGCCACGCGACGAGATGGCCAACGCGCTGCGTGCGCTGACGATGGACGCCGTGCAGCAGGCCAACAGCGGCCACCCCGGCGCGCCGATGGGCATGGCCGAGATGGCGGTCGCGCTGTGGGGCCACCACCTGCGCCACAACCCGGCGAATCCGAAGTGGGCCGACCGCGACCGCTTCGTGCTCTCCAACGGCCACGCGTCGATGCTGCTGTATGCGCTGCTGCATCTCACGGGCTATGACCTGCCGATCGACGAGCTGAAGCGCTTTCGACAACTGCACAGCAAGACGCCGGGTCACCCGGAAGTGGGCCTGACGCCGGGTATCGAGACGACGACCGGGCCGTTGGGACAAGGCCTCACCAACGCCGTTGGCTTTGCGCTGGCCGAGAAGCTGCTCGCCGACGAGTTCAACCAGCCCGGCCACGACATCGTCAACCACCACGCTTTCGTCTTCCTCGGCGACGGCTGCCTGATGGAAGGCATCAGCCACGAGGCCTGCGCATTGGCCGGCGCGTGGAAGCTGAACAAGCTGATCGCGCTGTACGACGACAACGGCATCTCGATCGACGGCGCAGTCAAGGGCTGGTTCATCGACGACACGCAGGCGCGCTTTCGCGCCTACGGCTGGAACGTCATCGGGCCGATCGACGGGCACAGCGTGGCCGACGTGAGTGCTGCGATCAAGCAAGCCAAAGCCTCGGCCGACAAGCCGACGCTGATCGTCTGCCGCACCACGATCGGCAAGGGCTCACCGGGTCGTGAGGGCAGCGCCAAGGCACACGGCGAGCCGCTGGGCGCCGATGAGATCGCAGCCACGCGCAAGGCGCTGGGCTGGTCGCATGCGCCATTCGACATCCCGTCGCCGACGGCACTCCGCTGGAACGCGCGTGAGTCCGGTGCGGGGCGCGAGGCGCAGTGGAACACGCGCTTCGCCGCCTACCGCAGCGCACACCCCCAGCTCGCCGCTGAGTTCGAACGCCGCATGGCCGGTGAGTTGCCGCAAAATTTCAACGAAACGCTGCACGCCGCGTTCGCCGAGTTCGGCGCATCGCAAGAGAACATCGCATCACGCAAGGCATCGCAGAAAGTGCTCGCGCTGCTGGCGCCGAAAGTGCCCGAGCTGCTCGGCGGCAGCGCCGACCTCACGGGTTCCAATCTGACCGACTTCCCCGGCTGCGGTGCCGTGCGCGGCGGAGAGAAGGGTGGCCGCCACATCAACTACGGCGTGCGCGAGTTCGGCATGGCGGCGGTGATGAACGGCGTGGCGCTGCACGGCGGCTTCATCCCCTACGGCGGCACGTTCCTGACCTTCAGCGACTACAGCCGCAACGCCATCCGCATGGCGGCGCTGATGAAGCTGCGCGTGATCCACGTCTTCACGCACGACAGCATCGGCCTGGGCGAAGACGGGCCGACGCACCAGGCCGTGGAGCACGCGGCGAGCCTGCGCCTGATCCCGAACCTTGATGTCTGGCGGCCCTGTGATGCGGCCGAAACGGCGGTGGCCTGGACGCAGGCGTTGACACACAGCGACCGTCCTTCCGCGCTGCTGCTGTCGCGGCAGAACCTACCGGCGCAGACGCGCAGCGCGCAGCAGTTGCAAGACGTGCAACGCGGCGGCTATGTGCTGAGCGACCGAACGAATGCCGTCGCATCGATCCTGGCCACCGGCTCCGAAGTCGGCCTGGCGATAGCCGCACAGCAGCTGCTCGACGGCAGCGGCGTGCCGGTGCGTGTGGTCTCGATTCCGTCGTCGACCGTCTTCGACCGCCAGGAGCGCTCCTACCGCGACGACGTGCTCGGCCGTGGCCTGCCGCGCGTTGGCGTCGAGGCCGGCGTCACACGCTGGTGGAGCCAGTACGGCTGCAGCGCGGCGCTCGGCGTGGAAAGCTTCGGCGAATCGGCGCCGGCGGCGCAGGTCTTCGCGCACTTCGGTCTGTCCGCCGAAACGCTGGCCGAGCGCGTGCAGGGCGTGCTCGAGGAAGCGCGGCGCGGGCTGCGCACGGCCCAATGACGATGCACTACGACGTCATCAGCTTCGATCTCGACGGCACGCTGGTCGATACCGCCGCCGAGATCGGCGCTGCTGCCAACCTGGCGCTCGCAGCGCACGGCATCGCCGAGCAGCCGCTGGCCGACGTCACGGTGCTGATCGGCGCCGGCACGCGCGAGCTGATGCGCCGGCTGCTGGCGCGCTGTGTCCAGGCACAACCCTCATTGGCGCAGCGCGTCCTGTTCGACGAGCTCATGACCAGCTTCGACACGCACTACGCGCAAACCACCGGCACCACGGCCGCACCGTACGCCGGTTGCCGCGAGGCGCTGCAACAACTCAGGCAGGCGGGCGTGCGTCTGGCCTGCACGACCAACAAGGAGCTGCAGCACACCGAGCGCGTGCTCGCGGCGACGCGGCTCGACGGCTTCTTCGATGTGGTTATCGGCGGCGACTCGCTGCCGGAGAAGAAGCCGCACCGCTCGGTGCTCGAGCACGTGATGCGCGCCTTGAACGCCAGCGCCGCGCGCACCGCGCATGTCGGCGACTCGTCGATCGACGTGCAAGCCGCGCGCAACGCAGGCGTCGGCGCCTGGGTCGTGCCGTACGGCTACAACGGCGGCCAGCCGATCGAGAGCGCGAACCCCGACATCGTCTTCGCCGGGCTGCTCGACGTGGCGCGCCATGCGCTGCGCCACGACACTGCGAGTGCGCGATGACCCGCCTGAAAGCCGTGCTCTGGGACGTCGACGGCACGCTCGCCGAAACCGAGCGCGACGGCCACCGCGTGGCCTTCAACCGCGCCTTCGAAGATTGTGGCGTGCCCTGGCGCTGGGACGAGGCGCACTACGGTGACCTGCTGCGCATCACCGGCGGACGCGAGCGCCTGCTGTTCGACATGAACCAGCGCCCCGACGCGCCGCCGCCCGGCGAGCGCGAAGCCATCGCGCGCGCCGTGCACGAAAAGAAGAACGCCCACTATGCGGGGCTCGTCGGCAGCGCCGGCATCGCCTTGCGCGACGGCGTCATCGAACTGATGAACGAATGCCGCCAGCGCGACGTGCGCTTGGGCATCGCCACCACCACCAGCCGCGCCAACGTCGACGCGCTGCTGCGCATGCACCTCGGTCCGCGCTGGGCCGATGCGTTCGCGGCCGTCGTCTGCGGCGAAGACGTGGAGCGCAAGAAGCCCGACCCAGAGGTCTATCTGGAAGCGTTGCGCGCGCTGGGCATCGGCCCGCTCGAAGCGGTGGCGATCGAAGACGCGCCGGGCGGCGTGGCCGCCGCGCGCGCGGCCGACATTCCGGTGGTGGTGACCCGCAGCGCCTACTTTGCGCGCGCGCCGATCGAAGGCGCAGTCGCCGTCGGTCCCGGTCTGCACACGCGCCAGGGCTGGCGGCCGGGGCTGCTGGCCACGCCGGGTGAAGCACGTTGCGTCGATCTCGACGACATCGAAGGCTGGTGCGCGCAGATGGACAGCATCAGCGACTATCCGGCTGAGGCATGATGGGCGATGCGCCCGGCTCTGCCCCTCGTCCTCGTTGCCTCGATGGCTGCCAGCGCGGCGGCGGCCCAGACGGCAACCGACCTGTTCAGGGGCGCCGACCTCACGCTCGGCGCACAGCTCATCAAGGAGAAGCAGTGCTTCGAGTGTCACCGCAGCAAGTTCGGCGGCGACGGCACGTCGGTCTTCCGACCGGCCGGGCGCATCAGCACGCCGGGCTTCCTGCGCGGTATGGTCGAGCAATGCAACACCGAGTTGAACCTCGGCCTGTTCCCTGAAGAGGTGACGGCCATCGCCGCCGTCCTCAACCGCGACCACTACCGTTTCAAGTAAGGCGGATGGGAATATCGGTGCTTGCGAATACAATCGCGAGCATCGCAATCCTCAGGGACGTGGCATGTCGTCACAGCAGGGCACGGAAGACCAGGTGTTCGACTCGGTGGCCGAACTGTTCTCGGTGTTGTCGACGCCGATCCGGCTGAAGATCATCAGCGCGGTCTGCAACGGCGAGAAGAACGTTTCCGAGCTGCTGGCCGAGATCAACACGACGCAGCCGAACATGTCGCAGCACCTGTCCATGCTCTACCGCAGCGGCGTGCTGGCCAAGCGCCGCGACGGCACGCAGATCTACTACCGGCTGCAGAGCGAGCGCGTGGCCACGCTGTGCCGCGCCGTCTGCACGCAGGTGGCGATCGAGTTGGAGAGCGAAACGCACGTTGCACCGGCGGACCGGCTGGTGCCGGCGACGCATCGCTGAATCAGGTCCAGTCCTCGGGGCTCGCGCGCAGCGTCAGCCCATACGCGCCGCTCTTGCTCCAGGCTTCGACTTCCTGCTCCAGCAGGTAGAGCGTGCGCGGATGCGCCGCCGCCCACTCGCTGCTGAACGACAGACGTGCCCGGTCCCGGCCGTCAGCGCGCAGGTGCAGGGCGCGCGCATCGACCGCTCCGCGCGCATGGCACTTGATCACTGCCACGCGAAGCGCCAGCACCTGGCGCGCAAAGCGCTTGTCGGACAGCGCTGTTTCCAGTTTTCGCAACCCACCGCGCTGGCCGAGCACGATGGCGGCGATCTGGCGCTGCTCGGTCTGCGAGAACGCCGGCGCATCGAGGTGGCCGACGAGGTAGGCGCTGTGGCGGTGATGGTCATGGTGCGAGATCGCCAGGCCGATCTCGTGCAGGTCCGCGGCCCAACCGAGTTCGCGCGCGCCCTCGTCGTCGTCGGGTGCGAGGTCGCGGTAGAGCGCGAGGGCGACAGTGCGCACGCGCGCGGCCTGCGCCGTGTCGGCGTCGAAGCGGCGCTGGATGTCGCGCACCGTGGCGTCGCGGCGGTCGCCGCGCGATGCCGTGCCATCGCCCAGACGCTGCGCCGCCAGGCGCTCGTGCAGCTCGACGATCACGCCCTGTCGCAACGCGCCTTTGGCGGGCAGCAGCCGCTCGATGCCGAACTGCGCGGCAAAGGTGTAGAGCAGCGCCAGGCCGCCGGCGATGACCGGCTTGCGGTCGCCCTTCAGGCCCGGCAGCTCGAGCTTGTCGACGTGGCCGGCAGCGATGCAGCGCTCGATCAACGCACGCAAGCGATCGGGCGTGATCGCGCCATCGGCATGGCCCATCGCGATCAGCAGTTGCGACACCGCGCCGGCAGTGCCCGACGAGCCGAGCGCTTCTTGCCAGTGCGAGGCGGCGAACGGCTGCAAGGCTTCTTCGAGTTCGGCGCCGGCCGCGACCTGCGCCTCGCGAAAGGCCTGTGACGTCAGCTGACCGCTGCTGAAATGGCGCATCGACAGGCTGACGCTGCCGACGGCGAACGACTCAGCCCTGATCGGCTCGTCGCCGCGGCCGAGGATCATCTCGGTGGAGCGCCCGCCGATGTCGATCACCAGCCGCGTGCGCTCGCTCGGTTGCAGACGCGCGACGCCGGCGTAGATCAGCCGCGCCTCTTCGCGGCCGGAGATGACCTCGACGGAGAAGCCGAGCGCGGCCTGCGCGCGCAGCAGGAAGGCATCGCGGTTCTTCGCTTCACGCAGCGTCTGCGTGGCCACCGCGCGCACCTGCGCCGGCGCAAAGCCTTGCAGGCGCGTGGCGAAGCGGCGCAGCGTCGTCAGGCCGCGCTCGGCGGCTTCTTCGCCGAGCTGGCCGTTGGCGTCGAGGCCACCGCCCAGGCGCACCGTTTCCTTGATGTAGTCGATGCGCTCGTAGCGGCCGCGCGCGACGCGCGCGATCTCGAGGCGAAAGCTGTTCGAGCCCATGTCGATCGCGGCCAGCGGGGCTTCGGCGGCGGGCAGGGCTGGAGTGACCATGCGGCGCATTGTGCTTGCCTTCTAGAATCTCGGGCCCCGCATGAACGACGCTCACTGGAGTTGCTGATGACGATAGAAGCCGAACTCGACAGCCTGGCGCCTTCGCGCGACTTCAGCCGCCGCGACTTCGCACGCACCAGCGTCGGCGCCGGTTTCGCCGCGGCGGTGCTGCCGGTGCAGGCGCAAACGCAGATCAGAACGGCGAGCGACGGCCTGACGGTGGGCGAGGTGACGATCGCCGTCGGCGACTTCAAACTGCCGGCCTACCGCGCGATGCCGGCGGGCAAGAGCGGTTTGCCGGTCGTCCTCGTGGTCAGCGAAATCTTCGGCGTGCACGAGCACATCGCCGACGTGGCGCGGCGTTTTGCGCGCCAGGGTTACCTCGCCATCGCGCCGGAGCTATTCGTGCGGCAGGGTGATGCCGGCAGCTACGGCGAGATCGCCAAATTGATGAGCGAGGTCGTCAGCAAGGTGCCCGATGCACAGGCGATGGCCGACCTCGACGCCTGCGTGGCCTGGGCCAAGGCCAACGGCGGCGATGCGAACAAGCTCGCCGTCACCGGCTTCTGCTGGGGCGGGCGCATCACCTGGCTGTACAGCGCGCACAACCCGGGCGTGAAGGCCGGTGTGGCGTGGTACGGGCGGCTGGTCGGCGAGACCAATCCGCTGCAAACGTCGCATCCGGTCAACGCAGCGGCGGACCTGAAAGCGCCGGTGCTCGGCTTGTACGGCGAGAAGGACAGCGGCATCCCGCTAGACACCGTAGAGAAGATGAAGGCGGCTTTGGCTGCGGGCAGCGCTGCGGCGAAACGAAGCGAGTTCGTCATCTACCCCGACGCGCCGCATGCGTTTCATGCCGACTACCGGCCGAGCTATCGGAAGGCTGCGGCAGACGATGGTTGGAGACGCTGCCTGGCTTGGTTCAAAACCCACGGCATCGCTTGACACTCACGTACATCATCCTGGCCACGCTCGCCGGTGGCCTGCTGTCGGTGCTCGCTGCGGCGAGCCTGACGGTGCATGTGCTCGGCCACATCGTCAAGAGCCTGGTCAGCCTGTCGGTGGGCGTGCTGCTGGGCACGGCGTTGCTGCACATCCTGCCCGAGGCGTTCGAGAGCGAGGCGGGTGCGCAGGCGCTGTTCGCCACGCTGCTCGGCGGCCTGATGTTCTTCTTCCTGCTCGAGAAGGCCGAGCTGTACCGGCATGGCCACCATCACGAAGGCGATGACCCGCATCACCACCACCACCACGGCTTCGACGCCGAACAGGCCGGGCGCGGCGGCTGGAGCGTGCTCGTCGGCGACAGCATCCACAACTTCTGCGACGGCGTCATCATCGCCGCGGCGTTTCTCGCCGACACGCAGCTCGGCGTGGTGACCGCGCTGGCGATCATCGCGCACGAGATTCCGCAAGAGGTCGGCGACTACATCGTGCTGCTCAACGCCGGCCTGTCACGCACACGGGCGCTGGTCTACAACGCGCTGTCGGGCATGGCGGCGGTGGTCGGCGGGGTGGTCGGCTACTTCGTCGTCGGGCCGTGGGAGGCGCTGTTCCCGTATTTACTGGTGATCGCGTCGAGCAGTTTCATCTACGTTGCCGTGGCCGACTTGCTGCCGCAGTTGCAGCGCCGATTGCCGATGAAGGACACGCTGGCGCAGATCGGCTGGATCGTGGCGGGGCTGGCGGTGGTGTTGATTGCGCGGCAGTTTCTGCACGCGCATTGATTGTTGGCCCCCAACTCGCTGCGCTCGCGTCCCCCGAGGGGAGCGCTGGCCGCTTGGGAGCGGCCCGGCGCTGGCCAGCATCACTTGACGATCAACACCGGCAACGTGCTGTGAATCAGCACGCGCTGCGTCTCGCTGCCGAGCAGCAGCGCCGCCACGCCGCGGCGGCCGTGCGAGGCCATGACGATCAGGTCGCATTGCTGCGCCTTGGCGTGGTCGAGGATCGCTTCCCACGGGTGCAGCGCTTCGACGGTGTGGCCGCCGCACGCAACACCTGCGCCTTGCGCCGCATCGACCACGGCCTTGACGCGCCCGGCGGCGATGCGCTCCTGTGCGTCGTAGAACTCCTGCGGCGGCACGGGCTGCATCTCGGAGATGGCGCTGTACGGGAACGGTTCCTTGACGCTGACGGCGAACATCTGGCCGCTGCCGGCCTTGGCCAGATCGAGGGCGGTGTCGATCGCCTTGGCGGTGATGTCGGAACCGTCGGTGGGGACGAGGATGCGCTTGAACATGGTGCCTCCTGGTGGATACGACAGGACTGTGCAACCCGAAGCCTAGACCTTGCTTGCGCCGCGTCAACCTTTGGCCTGCGGCCGGCTGGGGTCACTCGACCACTCGCTCCACGAGCCTGGGTAGAGCGTGCCGATGCCCAGGCCCGCATGCGCCAGCGCAAGCACGTTGTGGCAGGCGGTCACGCCCGAGCCGCAGTAATGCACCGCGTCGCCCGCTGCGAGCAGCGGCTGCCATTCATCGCGCAGCGCCGCGGCGCTCTTGAAGCGACCATCGACAGCGAGGTTGTCCTTGAAGAAGCGGTTGCGCGCGCCGGGGATGTGGCCGGGCGCGCGGTCCAGCGGCTCGACCTCGCCGCGAAAGCGCTCGCCGGCGCGGGCATCGATCAGGTTCAGGCGGCCGAGTCCGGCGCGCACGGCGGCTGCATCGAGCGTCGGCAATGCAGGCGCATGCGCCGGGTAGGGTGCGGTGCCGGTCGGCATCGGCGGCGGATGGGTGTCGACGGCGCCGCTGGCCTCGCGCCATGTTGCCGTGCCACCGTCGAGCACGGCCACGTCCTCGTGGCCGAGCCAGCCGAGCAGCCACCACGCGCGCGCGGCATAGGGGCCGCCTTGCGAGTCGTAGGCCACCACGGGCGTGCGGGTGCCGATGCCGAGGGCACCGACCTTCGCTGCAAACGCAGCGCGATCGGGCAGCGGATGGCGGCCGTTGTCGCCGCGCTTCGCGCCCGACAGGTCGTCATCGAGATGCAGATAGAACGCGCCGGGCAGATGCGCCGACAGCCAGGCGCGACGGCCGGTTTCGGTGTCGGCGAGGTCGAAGCTGCAATCGAGCAACACCGGCGGGCGCGCGCTCTTCAACTGCACCATCAACTCGGTGGCGGAGATCAAGGTCTTCATCGTGCGCATCATCAACTTTCGTTCGGGGGAGGGCTGGCCTGCTCCTGTCGGCGTGCGCGCAGCAGGGTGGCGTACAGGCCGGCGCCGACGATCAGCACCATGCCGGCCACGGCGGGCAGCGTCACCGCATCATCGAACAACAGCACGCCGAAGACAAAGGAGAAGACGATGCCCAGGTACTGCAGGCTGGCATTGGTCAGCGTGCGGCCGATGCGATAGGCGCGCGTCATCATCATTTGCGCCACTGTCGCCAGAAGGCCGATCGCCAGCAGCAGCGCCAGGCCGCGCGGCGTGTGCGCGCTGGCGCCGCGCAGCAGCATCCACAACGCGCCGGCAGACAGGCCACCGAGGCAGAAGTAGAAGACGATGCGCTCTTCCGGCTCGCCGGCGCGGCCGAGCGCGGTGACCTGCAGGTAGGCCAGCGCCGCCAGCATGCCCGAGAGCAAACCGGCCAGGCCGTGCCACAACTGCTGCTGATCGACCGTCGGCTGCAGCACGAGCGCCACGCCGGCAAAACCGAGCAGCACGGCAGCGACGAGGCGGCCATCGACGCGCGCCGCGCCGACCAATACGCTGCCACCGATGAGGAACATCGCCATCCACACGGAAGACATGTAGTTCAGCGTCATCGCGGTGGCCAGCGGCAGGCCGCCGATCGCGTAGAACCACAGCATCAGCGACAGCACGCCGCTGGCGCTGCGCCAGAAGTGCATCGCCGGGATCGGCGTTGTCAGCGACACGGGCCGAAAACGCGTCAGGCCGAAGAGGAACAGCGCGCCGATCAGCGAACGGTAGAACACCAGCTCGCCGGCGCTGTACTGCGCCGAGGCGAACTTGACGCAGACGCCCATCACGGCAAACAGCAGCGAGGCGCAGATCATCAGCGCGGGCGCGGGCATCGGTGGTCAGGGCGGCGGCGCGAGCGGCAACGACTGCGCCTGACCTCGCTCCGGCCACGTCGCCAGCAGCAGCCCCAGCAACGCCAGCGCCAATGCTGCGGCGTGCGCGGCGCCGAAGCGCTCGCCGAGGAAGAGCACGCCAACGAGCGCGGCGGCGACCGGCAGCATCACCGTGAACACGCCGGCACGCGACGCCGGCACGTGAATGAGGCCGCGCATCCACAGCCACACGCTCCAGACGCTGGCGGCGAGCGCGTAGAAGACGAGCAGGCCCCAGATCGCGGGCGTGACCGCGGTGAAGTCGAAGCGCAGCGCCTGCCAGACGCCGAACGGCGTGACCAACGCCAGGCCCCAGAGGTTGATCAGCGCGCTGATGCGGCGCGGCGAGAGTTGGCCGGTGAGGCGTTTGCCGATGACGACGTAGCTGGCCTCGCAGACCACGGCGCCGAGCAGCAGCGCGTAGCCCCACCACGGCGCAGCGTGTGCCGACGTGTCGCTGTTGCGCGCCAGCGCGAGCAGCGCGATGCCGAGCGCGGCACAGCCGATGGCGACGAGCACGCGGCCGCGGATGTGCTCGCCGAGGACGATCCGCGACAGCACCGCCACCGCGGCCGGAATCGCCGACATCACGACGCCGGCCGCCAGCGCCGACGTGGCGGCCACGCCGAACAACATGCAGATCGAGAACAGGAAGTTGCCGAGGAAACTTTCGAGAAAGACGAGGCCGCGGTCGTGCTGGCTCAGCGGCGCTTCGTTGGCGGCGCGTGGCAGCCAGTGGAGCATCGCGACGGCGGCGATGCCGAAGCGCAGCCACGCCAGCAGGAACACCGGGAACACGGCGACGAGCAGCTTCGACAGGCCGACGTAGCTGCCGACCAGCGCCATGCTGGCGGCGAGGGTGAAGTAGGCGGCGAGCGGCGCGCCGCGCATCAGAACGCGGTCACGTAGCGATCGAACTCCCAGTCGCTGACCTGTGCGCTCGGTTGTGCGTCGCGTGCGTAGGCTGCGGATTCGTCGCGCTTCAACGCGCAGAACTCGCGCAACAGGGTGCCGCCCAATGCGCCACCTATGACGCTGTCGTTCTCGAGCGCGTCGATCGCTTCGTCGAGCGACTGCGGCAGCAGCGCGATGCCGCGATCGCGCACCTGCGCAACACCGAGCGCGAACAGGTCGTCGTCGCAGGCCTCGCCGAGCGGCAGTTCGCGCTCGATGCCGTCGAGCCCGGCTGCGATCAAGCCTGCGAGCATCAGGTACGGGTTGGCCGCCGCGTCCGGCGCGCGCCACTCGAAGCGGCTGTGCAGCGTGCGCAACAACGCGGTGCGGTTGTTGAAGCCGTGCGCCACGTAGGCCGGCGCCCAGGTGGTGCCGGTGATCGACTCGCCGACCGTCAGGCGGCGGTACGAGTTCACCGTCGGTGCGGCCAGCGCCGTCAGCGCCGCGGCATGGGCCAGCACACCGCCGGCGAACTGCTGCCCGAGCGGCGACAGCAGCGTGTCGTGGTCGAGCGAGCCGTCGGCATGGTGGGCAACGAAGAGGTTGCGCGCGTTGTCGCCGCGGCCCTGCCGAACGTCCCACAGGCTGACGTGGCAGTGCATGCCGCTGCCGGGCTGGTTGGCGAAGGGCTTGGGCATCATCGAGAACACGCGGCCGTGCTGTTCGGCCACGGCGTGCGCGGCGAGCTTGAACAGCATCAGGTTGTCGGCGCTGGCGAGCGCGTCGGCATGCGCGAAGTTGACCTCGTACTGGCCGTGGGCGTCTTCGTGGTCGAGCTGCAGCACGTCCAAGCCGCAGCGTTCGAGCGTGTCTTGCAACTGCAGCAGCAACGGCACCTGGCGGACGAGGCTCTTCAGGTCGTAGCTCGGTTTGTCGAGGCGGTCACGGTCATCGGCGG
>CADEEN010000058.1:0-5445 GCA_902826345.1 uncultured Burkholderiales bacterium
TGTCCTCACCGGTGCGGGGGTTGAACTCGAGAATGACGTTCTTCCCGTTGCGCTGCACGTTCTCGAAGAAGCGGCTCACGACCAGGATGCCGTGCGAATGGCCGAACACGCCCTTCCAGAAACCGCCGTCGAGGTTGTCGCGGCGCGCGTTGTAAGTGCCCGGAAACTTGCTGTCGTAGAAGGCCGGCTTGCCGGCAGGCCGGCATTGGTAGCGCATCGGCTTGACGACGCGCTGGCCCTGCTCCATCACGATCACTGGCGCGTACCAGCCGGGAAAGATGCGGGCGTCTTCGTCGATCGGATCGGTGCGGCGCAGCGCAGCCAGCTTGCCCAGGCACCACTCCACCTTGTCGGTGGCGATGCGCTTGCTCTCAGTTGCCGCCTTCGTCGCCTTGGTGGCCAGCGTGCGCTCGGCGTCGGCCAGGCGCTTTCGCTGCTTGAACAGCTCCTGCTCGACGCGCGCGGCCTCGGCCGTGTTGTGTTCGTCGATCAGCGCCGCGACCTCGCGTTCGTGCTCGTCGCTCGGCGCGGCGAACATCGCGTCCATCACCTTCGGCACCTTGAGCTTCGCATTCTCGCGCGCGCGGCGCCAGTAGATGTCGAAGAAGTCGCGGATGCTGATGCGCGCGCCGAACGTGCGGACGAAGCGCGTGTAGTCGGCCTTGATCTGGGCGGAATAGCACATGCGCCCGAATCGTAGCTCGCGCCGCCGAGCGAGCGCCGCAGCACCTTGCGTTCCGCGCGCGGCCCTCCTTTCCTGACACTCGACTACTCGACTCGCGCCGCAGAAGGAAGGCCTCAATCTGCTGCACCTTCGTCGAACTGGCGCGTCAGAAGTCAAGGGTCTGTGTCAGCTGGCCGCCAAGACAATGGAGAACGTGGGCCAGAAATACGACCCGGACCAGTCTCCGCACCTCCGAATCCAGTCGATCGCACTACTTGCGTTGGCTCCTGAGGCGCTGCGGCAGCATGTGATCCAGCTCGGAGTCAGTGAAGAAGAGTTCTTGGTCCGCCTTGAGCGCCTTCTGGGCCGCCTCATACGCCTTGCTATCGGTGCGGGGAGCCCCCTTGTAGATCTCCTCCAACAGCTGGTTCAGCCGATCTCGCTCACTTCGAACTTCCTCGACGGCACGTCCATCGTGCATGTCCACGAGAAGACTCAGCAAGGCCTCGCGTACACCCCAGAGCTTCGAGCCAACGACCGTGTGCTTCTGCGCTTGCTCGCCAAGCATCGCTTCGCGGAAGTAGAGGGTGAGACCCAGCAGGATTGTGGAAAGAACGGCGCCAACCATGGTGCCTTCGCGCGAGTCGCCGAACACGGCCAGCAGCAGGCTACCTGTCGCCAGCGCGGACAGCCAAATCTCCACCGCCTTGATGCGCTTGTACCTTCGGATGTACCCGTCGGCCATCTTCTCGTGCGTCTTGTGTGTGTACGCGGCGCGTCCGTACATCTCACGCAGTTGGCCTTCGAGCGAGGTCATAGCGGCCGTGTTAGCTGGGGAAGCTGGTTCCATAGATCTCCCGGTACTTCTGCTTGGCGGACCAATCCTGGTTCGCGTTTTGATGAACGATTGCCTCCAACGCCCTGAGCTCTGCCTGCCTCGCCCTGTACTCGAAGGGCCCCTGTCGATAGACATATGAACCGCTGCCAGGCGCCAACCAGTACGTCTGCGCGGAATCCTGGCCAGCGAGGTAGTTGAAGAAGTCGCGCGTCATGAAGTCGTAGTACAGGTACGACTTGTCGCGATGTGCCCAGCCCGCGATGAACTGGTACGTCAAGGTGTCGATCAGCATGCCGCTCATCGGCACGTTGTTGTAGTCGCGCCATGATCGGACCATGCGGGCAAGTTCAACCAAGTTGCCGTTGCAGTCTACGTTGCGGCTCGCGAATGCCTGCATTTCTTGCTTCGGTTTGCAGGTGCGCCAGGTCCCACCGCCATTTGAATCCGCAAACGTGTACCCACCTCCTTGATTCAGGAAGGCAGGTAGAACCTCGAAGCGGATGCCGTCATTGAAATTGATGACCACGACCTGGCCGTCGCCCGCGATCGCCGAGGTCGGGTACGTGTTGCGGAGTGAGTCCCGTACTGCGCTCAGCAGCGCCGATTGGCCATTGCTGGCGTATGCGTTGTACTTGGCATAGAGCGCCGCAGGCAGTTCGTAGAGCAGATCGACGTCACTCACCGACGGGATGGCCGTGCTGCGGCCGTAGGAGCCGACGTAGAAGCGATTCGCCGTCTTGGAGTCGAGACCTCGAAAGTCGTAGTTCAGCTGCCCCGCGATACGGCCCGTGCGGCCGCCAACCGAAGCCCGCTGCTCCTGGTCAATCCTCAAACCCGCACAGAAACCTGAGAACCACTCCGCGATGCCCATGACGGCTCCCTTCTCTTTTCAACTACGGAACACGTCCTCGGCCATGCCATCCAGCTTCTTCTTCAAGGCTGGCCATGCCGGCATGTGCCGATCCAGAGTTCGATAGAACGCCGGACTGTGGTTGTGGTGCAGCAGGTGGACGAGCTCATGGAGCATCACGTAGTCAATGCACTCACGGGGCGCCTTGACCAGCATCGGATTCAGCGTGATGCGCCCGGCCGGGGAGCAGCTGCCCCACTGCACGGTCATGTTTCGCAGCCGCATCTCAGGCGCGCTCCTCACCCACCGCAAGTTCGCGGCAACGGCCTCTAGCCGATGCGCCAGAACCTCCTTGGCCCGTTGCCGATACCAGGCATCGAGGCCATCGCGGATCAGGCCCGCCGAACGCTGGGGGGCCGTGACCACCAGATAGGCGCCGCGCAGGGCCGCATGCACCGGCGTCGACGGCGCCACCACCACCTTCAGCCGGTAGCGCCGCCCCAGGTACAGCAGCGACTCACCGCTGACGTACTCGCGAGCTTGCAGGCCACTACGCCTTTCGCGCGCAGCTTCAACGTGCCGACTGATCCAAACCGATCGCTTGCGCACGGCCGCCAGCACGCTCGCCGGCGTGGCGCCGCTGGGCGCATCCACCAGCACCCGTCCATCCGGCTCCACATGAATCGCCACCCGCGGCACACGCCGATCGGGCTGAACGCGCACGCGGAAGCGGATGACCTCGTCGCCGTACCGCACGCGCTGCTCGCCAGCCAACCCGCGGGCCCCATCCGTCATGACCGGCTCAGCCCGATGCGCGTGATCTGGATCACCTGTTCCACCACCTGCCGCGCGTTCTCCAAGCCCAGCACGCCGAACAGCATCGGCAGCAGCCCCTTGCGGATCGCGGCCTCGATGTTCTGCGGGTTGAGCGAGTGCTCGGCCACCGCATCGCGCACAACCCCGTCGATAGCGACCGCGTGCTCTATCAACTTGGCCTGTGCTGCCTCGTCCATGGCGTCGCAGGCCTGATCGCCCAGCACCAGCCGGATCGCGCCGAAGTAGGCCTTGGCGTGCAGGTTCTCATCCAATGCCGAAGGCACCCCCGGCGTCTTGCGCGCGGCGAGCTGATCCTCGAAGTCCTTGAACAGCGCGTACTGCTTCAACGGATGGTCGAACATGGCCTCTGCCTCGGCGATGGCCTGGCGCAGCAGTTCGCCGAACACCTTCTGCGCATACGGATCCTCGGCCAATTCCTGCTCGATGGTCTTGCGCAGCCGGGTGCGGATCAGGTCGGTCTCGTTGCGGGTCTTTTCGGCTGACCACTGCTCGGGGTCCTCGGCCCGGCCGAGCTGGTGCACGAGGTACACGCCGTCGGGCTCACGCACCTCCTTGCCGATCACCTGTTTGTCGACCAGCCGGCGGATCTGCTCTTCGTAGCTGCTGTAGTCCACCGTCTCCATCGCGTCGCGGCGGGCGGTCTGACGCAGCTCGCTGAAGAAGCGCAGGTCACTCTTGTAGCGGGCGATCAGCGCCTCGGAGAAGCTCTTGTCCTCGAAGAAGCTGCGGCTCGAGAGCGCCGTCTGCAGGCACAGGCCGAACTCGGTCAAGGCCGCGTAGAAGTCGTCGCGCAGCTTCTGGCGCTCGTCATACTCCTCGCCGTCGGAGGCCGTCACGAACTTCGGCGTCAGCACCTGGCGGAACTGTTCGCGGTCGAGCTTGTTGACCACCCCCTTGAAGAACGACCACAAGCGGTCATGCAGCGCCGGCAGGCGCTTGTACTCGGTGCCGAAGTTGCGGTACAGGCCCTCAATGTCGGCCACGTCGAAGCCGCCCTGGGTGCGTGTCTCCAGGTCCTGGTAGGCGCGGATCGCCGTGTCCAGCTCCTTCAGAATGCCGCGGTAGTCCACCAGCACGCCGTAGCGCTTGTCGTCGTGCAGGCGGTTCACCCGTGCCACTGCCTGGATCAGGTTGTGGCCCTTCAGCGGCTTGTCGATGTACAGCACGGTGTTGCGCGGCTCATCGAAGCCGGTGAGCAGCTTGTCCACCACGATCAGCAGGTCAGGCCCGTCGTCCGTGCCGAAGTCGCCGACGACCTGCTTCTCGTAGGTCTCGGCGTCCAGGCCGCTCGCCAGCACGGTCTGCTTCCACCACTTCTGCACTTCGGGCAGCGTGTCCTCGTCGACCTCGGCGTTGCCTTCGCGCGTGTCAGGTGGCGAGATCACGATGGCGCTGGTGACCAGGCCGGTCTCGTCCAGCGCCTTCTTGTAGCGGATGGCGTCGAGCTTGCTGTCGGTGGCCACCTGGCCTTTCAGGCCGAGGCCAAGGCCCTTGATGTTCTCGCTGAAGTGGGTGGCGATGTCCCAGGCGATCAGCTCGATGCGGCCGGCTGCTCCGTAGATCGCTCCCTTCTTGGCGAACTTCTTCTTCAGGTCGGCACGCTGGGCGTCGCTCAGGCCGGCGGTGATCTTGTCGAACCAGCGGTTGACCGCTTCTTCGTTGATCGTCAGTTCGGGCACGCGCTCTTCGTACAGCAGCGGTGCCACCGTCTCGTCCTCCACCGCGCGCTGCATGGTGTACGCGTGCACGATGGGGCCGAACTTGTTGGAGGTCTTCTCGTCCTTCAGCAACGGCGTGCCGGTGAAGGCGATGTAGGCCGCACGGGGCAGCGCCTTCTTCATGCGCTCGTGCGTCTCGCCGCCATGGCTGCGGTGTCCTTCGTCCACCAGCACGATCAGGTTGGCCGAGTCGTTGCGGCACTCCGGCAGCTTAGACGCCGAGTTGAACTTGTGCACCAGCGTGAAGGTGATGCGCTCGGTGCCGCTGCCGATGCGCCTGGCCAGATCGCGCCCCGTCATCGCCCGGCTCTTCTCGCCGTCCTTCTGCGACGCGATGGCCGAGCCGAAGGCGCCGCCCGAGATGAAGTTGCGCGACAACTGCCCTTCCAGGTCCACGCGGTCGGTCACCACCACCACGCGACACTCGGCCAGCGCATCGACCAGCAGCAGCGCCTTGGTGAGGAACACCATCGTGAAGCTCTTGCCCGAGCCCGTGGTGTGCCAGACCACACCGCCCTCGCGCCCGCCGTCGGGCCGA
>CADEEN010000058.1:5455-8781 GCA_902826345.1 uncultured Burkholderiales bacterium
GACGGACGCTGGAGGTGTCCACACCACACCGCCTCCGCGCTGGCCGTCGGGAGGAAGCTGCCGGAGGCGGGCGAGCAAGGCGCGGAGGCCGACGAAGTGCTGGTAGCGCGAGACGATCTTGCCCAGCTTGCGGTCGAACAGCACATAGCTGCGTAGGAGCTCCCGCAGGCGCGCCGGCGTCAGCCGGCTGGTTAGCAAGCGGTCCTGGTCGGTGGGCTCCATCGGGTGTGACCACAAGGACTCGAAGTACGCCGCCAGGCTGGGCGGCTTACTCTCGAACAATCGGCTGCGCACCTCCGGCGGCAGCGGTGCGTTCTTCACGGCGGCCTGGTGGGCCGCATCGAACTCTTCCTCCCGCCAGCGCGCCCAGAACTTGGCCGCCGTGGCGGTCGTGCCATAGCGGCCCTCAGTCTGGCTGACGGCCATCAGCAGCTGGGCATAGCCGAAGAGCTGCGGAATCTCGTCGGGCCTCTGGTTGCGCAGGTGCTGGCTGATGCCTTCGGCCACCATCGACTTGCCGGCGTGGGTGGACTCCGGCCGCTTGGCCTCGATCACCACCAGCGGCAGGCCGTTGACGAATCCCACCACGTCCGGCGTGCGGTGGTGCGTGCCCTGGGCCGACAGCACCTCCAGCTCTTCGGTCACATCCCAGCGATTGGCCGCAGGGTCGGCCCAGTCAATGACGGCGATGGTCGGCTGGTGCTTCTTGCCGTCGGGCATGAACTCGGTGACGGTGATGCCCAGCGCCAGCTTGCCGTACAGCCGCTCGTTGGCGGGCAGCAGCCCTTCGGCCAGGCTGACCGCCGACAGCTCGCGCACCACCTGCTCGATACCGCTGCTGGACAGCGGGTACCACTGGCCCTTGTATTCGTAGCGCCGGGTCTGCAGCACCTCGACCAGGCGGGACCGCAGGATGACCTCACGCGTGCTGCCGCGCAGCGCCAGCGCCTGGGCTGTGGTCAGGAAGTTCCAGCCCAGGCTGCACAGCAGGTGCAAGGCCGGCAGGTGCGCGGCGTACTGCTCTTTCGAGTTGGGCGCAGCGGAGGTCATCAGTTTGACTCCACCGGTCGCGAACTTTCCCACCGGGGTTGCGTGAGAAGGCGGATCAGCGCCGTGCGTTCGCGCTTTAGCTGAGCCAGTCGGCGAGCGTACGCATCTGCAGCCGTTTCGAGGAGGGACAGCGAGCGCGCCACACGCTTCTGAACTTCAAGGACAGGCACTGGAACCTCGACGTCGCAAAGCACACGTGTGTCGAGCCTGCCTGTCCCATGGCCAGCAGTCTCTACCGACGCAAGTAGCTGTGGCTGTCGGGCAAGCAGCACATGCGCGAGAAACTCAGAGTCGACACCGGGGCTCGGCAGGATGGCCTTGACGTCTTGATTGAACGTTGATTCCCGGCTAGTCAGTGACACCGGAATTCGCCGCATCAGCGTCATCCCCCTGACCAACACCAGAACAGAATTGGCAGGGACCGTGCGCAACCGTCGCTGGGCCGCTTCGCTGATCGACAGCTCGCTGCGATCAACACGAAAGCCCTTCATATCCTTTGCAGTAATCCACGGAGTGCTCCCCATCCAGTGCTCCTCGCGGCTTGTGTCTGGGGTACCTCCTGAAACCAACTTCGCAACCTCATCGAGAGACGCAATGCGAATTGCCTTGTCTGCTGCAAGTCGCCGGACCAGATGCATCCGTTCGAGTGAGACCTGCTTCTCGGCAGTGGCGAAAAGGCTGGCGGTCACCTGGATCGCTCGGTCCCAAACGCGCAGCGTTTCGACGACCCGGCCCTGTACGTCCAACGAGGGAATCCAAGCCGGAATCTTTGCGAAGTCGTCAAAGTAGAGTCGCAGCCGGTCCTCCGTCAGCCCATAGGAAAACGCCCAGCAGAGATGTTTCAGGCGAGGAGCTTCAAGCAAGTAAGCAGCGAACTCCGGTCGCACTGTCCCTCTGGGCTTGAGAACCACATAGGCTGGACTGACGATCCCGTCGACATTGGCCAGACCAAACGCGCCCTGCCACATCCGCATGGTGTTGTAGGCAATGTCTCCGGCCTTCACGAGGCGATGCTGTTCCGCGGATAGCGCGGACTCTTGCTTGCGATCCATCTCGTCGCGATCGACGAGTCCGTCATTCATGGTGACCGACAAGGTGGGCAGTCCTTGGCAGCCACGCTCCTTGCGGTTCTCGAACAAGTCGCCAAGTCGGCACTGTTGCCATCCTTCAGGGGGCGCGACGCCCTCCCTTGGTCGCAAGATGCGGTACGGACTTCCACGCGAATCGGCAACGGGATCGATAGGCAGGGCCTTACTCATAGCCCAGTTCCTTGAGGTAGCCGTCCATCTGCAACTCCAGCTGGGCCAGTTCCGACTTCAGCTGCTCCCGCTCACGCTTCACGGCCATCAGGTCGATCTCGGCCTCTTCCTCGAAGGTGTCGACGTAGCGCGGGATGTTGAGGTTGAAGTCGTTCTCGGCAATCTCCGCCGGCGTGGCTAGGCGGGCGTAACGCGCCACGGGCTGGCGCGCGGCGGCGGCGTCCAGGATGCGCTGCAGGTCGGTCTCGCGAAGCAGGTTCTGGTTCTTGCCGGCCTCGAAGTCGCGGCTGGCGTCGATGAACAGCACCTTGTCGTCGGCCTTGTGCTTGCGGAACACCAGCACTGCGGCCGGGATGCCGGTGCCGTAGAACAGCTTCTCGGGCAGGCCGATCACCACGTCGAGCAGGTTCTCCTCGATCAGCTTCTGGCGGATGCGCCCTTCGGCCGCACCTCGGAACAGCACGCCGTGCGGCACCACCACGGCCATGCGGCCGGTGCCCGGTTTCATGGTCTCGACCATGTGCAGGATGAAGGCGTAGTCGCCCTTGGTACGCGGTGGCACGCCGCGGCGGAAGCGGCTGAACTTGTCGGCCTCCGCGCCTTCGAAGCCCCACTTCTCCAGGCTGAAGGGCGGGTTGGCCACCACGATGTCGAAGTGCTTGAGGCTGGCCGTGCCGTCCAGCAGCTTGGGGTTGCGGATGGTGTCGCCCCACTCGATGCGGTGGTTGTCCTCGCCGTGCAGGAACATGTTCATCTTGGCCAGCGCCCAAGTGCTGCCGATGGCCTCCTGCCCGTACAGCGCGTACTTGCGCGCGCCGGTGCGCTGGCGGATGAGCCGGCCGCACTTCATCAGCAGCGAGCCCGAGCCGCAGGTGGGGTCACAGATCTCGTCGCCGGGCTGCGGGTCCATCAGCCGCGCCATCAGGGTGGACACCTCGGGCGGCGTGTAGAACTCGCCGGCCTTCTTGCCGCTGGTCGACGCAAAGTTCTTGATCAGGAACTCGTAGGCGTTGCCGC
>CADEEN010000058.1:8791-14137 GCA_902826345.1 uncultured Burkholderiales bacterium
ATAATCCGCATGGTAATGCGTCGCGTTGCGGCTGACCTGCTTTCTGATGCCGGCGAGCACGGCGCCCGCCAGCATTTCCGACTCGCGCCATTTGCGCTCATTGAGCCGCGCCTTCATCGAGCCGTCGCAGGTGAACGAGAACTGGCAGCCGGTCCGGCGCTCAGAGCCCTGATAAACGACCTCGCAGATGGTGTCGGGATAGACCGGGCTCGCCACGCGATTGAGCACGACGTCGGCGACGGCCATCTGGCCGACGCGGCTTTCGCGCAGGTTCAGCTCGGGCTTGGCAAAGTCTTCCAGCAGGTGGCGCAAGATGTCGTTCTTCTGCTGCTCGTCGCCCAGCTTGTTGCTGTTGAAGCTGATGTCCTGGAAGACGTCACGCAGCTTGCCGAGGTTGGCCTCTTCGATGGCGTGCAGCGCCTTGTCGATGCGCTCGCCGTTGCCCGGCGTGTGCCGCAGCGCATGCAGCGCATAGAAGCTGGCGCTGGCGGGCAGCACGAATCGCTCGTTCTTGAGCATCTCCTCGATCAGCTCGGGGTGATCGCCGTACTGCTGCTTGTAGTTGTCGTAGTGGTCCTGCCAGACATCAGAGACGTACTTCAGGAACAGCATGGTCAGGACGTAGTCCTTGTAGATGCTGGGGTCCACCGTGCCGCGGAAGGTGTCGCAGGCAGCCCAGACGGCGCCGTTGATGTCGTCCTGGCTCACGCTTGTCTTGCTCACAACGAGGTCGTTCATTTCTTGTCCTGCATGCGGGTATGGATGGCGGGCGCGCTCAAGTCTTCGGCGATCGCCTGAAGCTGCTGCTCGCGGTTGCTGATGAGTCGCTGCAGCGTTCGGCGCTCCCGCTGTGCCAGTTCGGCGAGTGCAACGATGCGACGCTGCTTTTCGACGGCCGGAATGGATAGCGCGAGCTGCTCCAACACGGGCCGGCGAATGCTGAGTTGGCTGCTGCCCTCGGCCGCCTGCAGCAGCTGACGCTGGCAGGGCGCCTGATTGATCTGCCAGGCCAGGAAGTGTGGGTCGACCTGAGCCTCGGCGTGGACGCGGAGGTGGAAGAACGCCGGCACGCACACGGCATGGCTTGGCGGTGCTCCAGCACACACAGCGTAGAACCGGGCGCCCTTGGCGGCGAAGAGGATGTCGCCATCCTGGATCCAGTCAGGCTGCTTGCGGCCGGCAAGGCGGGTTCGAATCGCGCCGGCCCAGTCCACGCCGATCTCGGGCCCGACATCCTTCATCTGCACGACCAGGACATCGCCGTCCGCAACCTCTTCGACTGTTGTGCGGAAGGGGTAGCCGGCCTGCAACGAGGCCACCTCCGCCAGAACGACATTATTCGCATCAAACGCCATACCGCAATTCTAGCGCGAAGGCGTCTGCATTTCGAGGAATATTTGCAGCTTGCCGATTGATGCGAAAATGCCAAGATAGAGCGCCCGCTCACGGCGGGTGGTCGGTTCCGACGGCGATGTACACTGGACGGATGTACAGCCTCAGGCGGGTTCTCGACGGAGTTGCGGTGTGCCGATCGAAGAGAGGTCCGGTGGAGCCGCGCGGAGTGAGCCGAAGCGCGCAGAGTCGTCATCGAGGCGATTCATCGAACCTGAACGTCGAACTTCGGCGCGTTCTTCAGGCTTATCACGCCCGATTTTTCGACGAACGCAGCCGGCACGAGACGCTTCTGGCGCAGCTTGATGCCGATGAAGACGTGTCGGTCCGCACGAACATGCGGGGGCACGTGACGACGAGTGCGACGGTCCTCAACGAGCATGGGGACAAAGTCCTGTTGATCCATCACCGGACCTTTCACAAGTGGCTACCGCCCGGCGGGCACTACGAAGCGCCTGGCTCATTGTGGGATTCCGCGGTTCGCGAGACCGTCGAGGAGACTGGTGTGCGAGGGGTCGAGCCGCATCCCTGGACAATCAACTGCGGAGTACCAGTGGATGTCGACACGCATCCGATACCGGCAAATCCGACAAAGGCAGAAGGGCCACACCTTCACCACGACTTCCGATTCTTAGCGATGGCTTCCGACGCCGACCCGCTCGTCGCCGACCTCGCAGAGGTCAACGAGGCTCGATGGGCTCCCATCGACGAACTGCGCGAGTCTCCCGACGCGCGCGTGCGAGCGCTCTACGACAAGTTGCGGAGGCTTGGCATCTTCCGCGGGCGGAACGAACGATGAGACGTCGCTTCGACGCCATCTCGCGTGGCTACACTGAACGAACGCGTCGATTCTCAAGTGCCCATGAGGCGCCGCGGCGTGCTGGTACGTCACTCACGTCGAGATCGCCGCCCCGCGCTAAACCAATTCTTCCGTAGCTGCACCGACCGAGATCCCGATGTCGAAGCCATTTCGTTGGACCAACTCTTCCGTCCTGACGTTTGCCGATCAGCAAGATCCGGTGGGCGTCATGGAAGAGAAGGCGCGTTCGCTGGCGCTGAGGGCCATGGATGATGGATGGGAGGGTCCGCCGTTTGATCCGCTGGCGCTGGCGCAGTGGCTAAAGATTCCCATCGAGGCGCGTGGCGACATCCCTGATGCGCGGATGGTGCCGCTTGCCAATGGCTCGCTCGTCCTCGAGTACAACCCAATGCGCCCGCGGGGACGGTTGCGTTTCTCGATCGCACACGAGATCGCGCACTCGCTGTTCCCGGACTGTGCCGCCGAGGTGCGCAACCGCGGCGTGACGCCGACCCGCGCGACGGACAACTGGCAGTTGGAAGTGCTGTGCAACATCGGCGCGGCCGAATTGCTGATGCCCCTGGGCAGCTTCTCGAACTTTGCCGGAACAGAGCTGTCGATCCGATCCGTGATGAATCTGCGCAAGCAGTTTGACGTCTCCGTCGAGGCTTGTTTGATCCGCATCATCAAGTTGGCCCGCTCGCAGTGCGCCGCGTTCTGTGCGTCCAAGCATTCCGACGGGCAGTACCGCATCGACTACGCGATGCCGGCACCGGGATGGAGAAGCCCCGTCTCGACCGGGCAGCGCATACCCGCCGGCAGCGTGATCGAAGATGCCAATGCCATTGGCTACACCGCGACCGGTACCGAGCTGTGGGGAACGGACTCTCTCCAAGTGGAGTGTGTCGGCTTGGCGCCGTACCCTGGGTCGGTCACCCCGCGCGTCGTCGGCTTCCTGGTTGCACAGGCGGCCCTAGAGCGCACTGGTCCGGAACTGGTGGAGGTCAGTGGCGATGCATTGAGTCCGCGTGGCAAGGGCCCGAAGCTCGTCGCGCATGTGGTGCCGAACACGCCACGTGTTTGGGGCGGGGCTGGATTCGCCTCGAAGGTGCGGCGCTCCTTCCCTGACGTATGGGCGCAGTACCAGCATCAGACCATCGCTCGGCATCGTGCGCCCATCCTGGGCGAGGTATTCCTCACTCCGATAGGCGGCGAGATCACGTTTGCGCACATGGTCGCCCAGCAGGGGTTCGGAGCGTCGCAAACGCAACGCTTGCGGTATGCAGCGCTGGCTGAGTGTTTGGCGGAACTTCGGGTAAAGGCAGTGGAACTGGGTGCGACCGTACACATGCCGCGCGTCGGCACGGGCCACGGCGGCGCAAGTTGGGATGTCGTCAAGGAACTCATCACGGATGAGCTTGTAGACAAGGGCGTGCCAACTACGGTCTATTCGCTGCCGACTTAGTCGGATCGAGAAGGGCAAGAGAAGACAAGGAACGGATGAAGCCACGAGCAATCGTTCTGTCAGGGAGAGTCTGTGCAGGAAAGTCGACACTCGCGGCGGCGCTCACTGCCCGCGCCGGGGCGACGCTCGCCAAGTCGAAGGACCTGATTCACGAGCGCCTGCCTCGTACCGCACCCGCGCGCGTCGCGATGCAACGCGCCGGCGACCGGCTCGACCGCGAAACGGGCGGTCGGTGGCTGTCCGAAGCGCTGAACAGGCGTGTCATGAACGACGGGCCGCTGTCGCTGGTTGTCGTCGATGCAGTTCGCATCCCAGACCAGGTTCGATTCCTGCGACAAAGCGGCTGGTCCGTCACCCACGTTCATCTCAACGCCAGCCAAGAGGAGCTTGCCAGGCGGTACGCCGGCAAGGCGACTCAAGGCGAGATGGAGTCGTACACCGACCTGGCCCGGAACTGGACCGAGAAACATGTCGGCTCACTGGCGGAACTGGCGGACGTCGTGATCGACACAGACCGCTGCAGCGCCGACGACGTCTTTGCGCGCGTCGTGGCCAGAATCGAGGATCGTCCAGTCACAGCATTTCCGATCGTCGACGTGCTCGTTGGCGGTCAGTACGGCAGTGAAGGCAAGGGAAACATCGCTCACTACCTTGCGCCGGAGTACGAGGTCCTTGTCCGGGTGGGCGGCCCGAATGCTGGGCACAAGGTGTATCGCCCTGGCGAGGACCCCTACACGTTCAGACAACTGCCGTCAGGGGCACTGGGTAACCGCGACGCTTTGTTGGTCATCGGCGCGGGAGCAGTGATCAGCCTGAATCAGCTTCTGCGCGAGATCGGAGACCTGACGATCTCGTTCGACCGGTTGATCATTGATCCGCAGGCGATGATCATCGAAGCACTCGACGTCGCCTGGGAGGAGAAACACCTCAAGGGCGCGATCGGCTCGACTGCGCAGGGCATCGGCTCAGCGACAGCGCGCAAGATCCTGTACCGGGATCCCGAGCAGAACGTAAGGCTTGCCCGAGACGTCCCGGAGCTGAAGCACTACATCCGGGACACGGTTGAGTTCTTCGCGGAGTGCCTGTCGAAGGGCAGGAAGATCATGCTCGAGGGAACGCAAGGGACGTCGTTGAGCCTGCATCATGGGCACTACCCGCACGTCACGTCGCGCGCGACCACTGCGACGGCGTGTCTCGCAGAAGCGGGGCTCTCGTCTCGCCACGTGCGACGTGTGGTGATGGTGTGCCGCACGTACCCGATCCGGGTCGGAATGTCTGTGACCGGGAAGACCTCGGGCTTCATGAGCAAAGAGATCACCTTCGACGAGATTGCCCGTCGATCGCGCGTCAAGCTGGAAGAGCTCACGAAGAACGAAGTTGGGTCGGTATCAAGCCGCCCGCGGCGCGTGGCCGTGTTCGACTGGGCGCAGCTGCGCCGGTCCTTACTGCTGAACGGACCCACCGACATCGTGTTGACTTTCGCGGACTATCTGGGGGTCGAGAACCGAGAGGCCTACCGATACGAGCAGCTCAATGAGGAGACGGTCGGATTCATCGAGGAGTTGGAAAAGGTGTGCGGCGTCCCCGTCTCGATGATTTCAACAGCGTTCAACGACGGCAACATCATCGATAGACGGATGTGGTGAGCGGGCAGTGGTCCTTCGGAGGGCGAGAGCGTGCAAGTTGACAA
>CADEEN010000059.1 GCA_902826345.1 uncultured Burkholderiales bacterium
GCCGCCTGCAGGAGCGCATCACCTCCACCAAGGTCGGCTCGATCACCTCGATCCAAGCCGTGTACGTGCCGGCGGATGACTTGACCGACCCGTCGCCTGCCACCACCTTCGCGCACCTGGACGCGACCGTCGTGCTGAGCCGCGACATCGCCGCGCTCGGCATCTACCCCGCCGTCGATCCTCTGGACAGCAACAGCCGCCAAGTCGATCCGCACGTCGTCGGTGAAGAGCACTACAACACGACGCGCGCGGTGCAGGCCACGCTGCAGCGCTACAAGGAACTGCGCGACATCATCGCCATCCTGGGCATGGACGAGCTGAGCCCGGAAGACAAACTCGCCGTGTCGCGCGCGCGCAAGATCCAGCGCTTCCTGTCGCAGCCCTTCCACGTCGCTGAAGTCTTCACCGGCTCGCCGGGCGTGTACGTGCCGCTGAAGGAAACCATCCGCGGCTTCAAGATGATCGTCGCCGGCGAGTGCGATCACATGCCCGAGCAGTCGTTCTACATGGTCGGCACGATCGA
Source organism: uncultured Burkholderiales bacterium (assembly GCA_902826345.1). Lineage (GTDB taxonomy): Bacteria > Pseudomonadota > Gammaproteobacteria > Burkholderiales > Burkholderiaceae_C > CADEEN01. Next base: position 524 of record CADEEN010000059.1, read on the forward strand.
TCAGGCGATCGAAAAAGCCAAGAAGATCCAGTGATGGCCGAGACCGCCCACACCATCCACGTCGACGTCGTCTCCGCCGAAGAAAGCATCTTCAGCGGCGAAGCGAAATTCGTCGCGCTGCCCGGCGAGATGGGCGAACTCGGCATCTACCCGCGCCACACGCCGCTGATCACGCGCATCAAGCCCGGCGCGGTGCGCATCGAGCGCGCCGACACCGGCGAAGAAGAATTTGTCTTCGTCGCCGGCGGCATTCTCGAAGTGCAGCCCAACAGCGTGACCGTGCTCGCCGACACCGCGATCCGCGGCCATGACCTCGACGAAGCCAAGGCCCTCGAAGCGAAGAAGCTTGCCGAAGACGCGATGCGCAACGCCAAGAGCGACATTGACTTGGCCGCTGCCACCAGCGAGTTCGCGACGATGGCGGCACAGCTGGCGGCGATTCAGCGGCTGCGCAAGAAGTAGCTGCGAAGATCGCCGCAGCGATCCGCCTCGCGACGAGGGCGGCATGACCCGCCGCACCGGCGGCCCAGGCCTCATTTCACGACAGGGCCTTGCCTCGGTGGCGGAGGTGGCGGAGGTGGCGGTGGCGGTGGCGGTTTCGCGTCCGGCGCCGGCTGAGACGCACGGTCGTGCGTCGTCGTCCCCGAGGGTGTCCCGACCGGCGTGTTCGGCCGCTCCTTGCGATCCTTGCGCGCGCCGAGAACGATGGCAATGATCGCCGCGATGCCGACCGCCACTGCCACCGCCTTGGCCGTAGAGCCGGCGTCGGCGCGCGCCGGCAGTTGCTCGAGCGGCCGCACCCACGACTCGATCGATTGCAACTCCGCTTCGCTGGCCTGCGCCGGCACCGGCGCCTGCGGATGCCCCGCCGCGCGCGTGCCGGCGCCGAGCGCCACCGCCGGCCACGCGGCGTTGCGCGCACTCAGCTCGACGATGCCGTCGACCACCACCACGCGCGCGCCGCCGTCGGCCGTGGACACTACCTCGTACGCCGTGCCCTTGGCGCCGGCCTTGACGAACGTCGTCTCGACTTCGAAAAAGCCCTTGACCTTGACGAACACGCGCCCCACCAGCTCGGTGAACGAGCCGATGCGCCCGCGCGTGCCGGCGCCGACGTAGAGCACGCTGCCGTTGCCGTAGGCGATGACCAGCGCGCCGCGTGCGCCCGTTTGCACGATGTCGCCGCGGCGCAGCGCCAGGCCCGGCTTGATCGCGCTCCAGGCGTTGTCGCGCCACAGCGCGGCCACCGTGGTGTCTGCCGACGGCGCGGCGCGGTTGTCCAGTGCCACGCCGGTCACCGTGGCGTAGTGATCCTTGGCGGCCACCGGGCCATCGCGTGACGACGGCGTGGCGCAGCCCGTCAGCGCGATGGCCGCGATCAGCAGCCAGGCAAGCAGGCGGCGCCACGGCGCAGCGCCGCCGCGGTTCAGTGGACGACGGGTTTCCATGTCGCGTGCTTCGCATCGCGCTTGCGCGCCAGGCGCTTGCGCCACCAGCTGCGCCAGTCGATGCCGCCGGCCAGCAGCGCCAGCGCGGCGTACGGCACGGCCACCAGCCAGCCGGTGCTGCGATAGACCATCACCGAGACCAAGAGCAGCACGGCGCAGCCGGCCAGCAGCGCCGGGTAGCGCGCTTGCGGCCGACGCCGCGCGGCGATGGCGGCCAGCCGCGCGCCGCACAGCGCCAGCGCGATCAGCAGCGCGGCCTGCGCCGGCAGGCCGAGCGCGCGCACCGCCGCGCCGCGCTCGAGCGCGTCGATCTGCGCGACGAACAGCTCGGCGCCGGCGCGGTCGCGCTGCTCGCCGGGCACGCCGAGGCGATCCTCGCCCGGCAGGTCGATGCCGACCAGCACGATGCGCCCGCGCAGCGCCTGCAGCGCGGCGGGCTCGCGCTCGAGCACGTCCCGGTAGGAGACGCGGCGCGGCGCGCGCTCGAGCCGCGGCAGCGCGTGGCCGTCGATCCACTGCTGCGCCACTCGGTCGCCCGGCGCGATCACCGGGCACGCGGTGGGCCGGCGGATGTCGCTGTGCAGGAACACCGGCACGTCCGCCGAACGATCGTGCAGGCGCACGCGCAGGGCGGACCAGGTGGGCGTCACCTGCTCGATCGCGCCGTTGCCGCTCCACGCCGCCAGCGCCAGCGACGGCAGCCACGCGTTGCGCTGGTTCGATGCGTCGTGCGGCAGGTCGGCGCCGCCGCGCAGCGACGCCAGCGGCAGCGACACCGCCTGCCCCGCGCGCTGGCCGGCGCAGCCGAGCGCCGGTTGCACCAGCGACGCAAAACGCGGCAGCAGCTTCGGCTGCCGCGTGGCCGCGTCGAGCGATTGCACCGCCACGGCCACCGGCAGCGCCGGCCGCGTGCTGCCGTTCGCACCGTTGCCGCCGCGCGCGGCGCGCAGCGCACGCTCCAGCGCGGCGTCGGCCTCGGGCGGGCCGGCGTCCTCGAAGCTGAGGTCGAAGGCCAGCGCCCGCGCGCCCATGCGCTGCGCCGTCTCGATCACCACCGCGTGCTGCTTGCGCCACGACTCGTCGAGCGGGCGCTTGAGCAAGTTCTGCGATTCGCTGTCGATCGCCACCCAGACCACGCTGTCGCTCCACGGCAGCGCGGCGGCGTCACGGCCGACCGAGGCCAGCGCCAGCGTCAGCGTGCGCGCGCGTGTGTCGAGGCCGACCACGTCGAGCAGCGAGGTCAGCGACGCGACGGCCAGCAGCGCGCCGACCGCCCACGAGGCGTAGAAGGCGATGCGGCGCCACCACTCCTGGTCAACCTTGTCCTTGTCCTTGTCGCCGCGCACCGCCTCGACGATCTCGTCGAGGCTGCGCTCGCTCGCGTGCTCGTCGAAGCGTTTGGTGTTGCAGTCGGCCAGCGCCTTCAACGCCTCGGGCAGGCTGGCCTTGTCCAGCAGCGCGGCGGCATCCACGAGCAGCGGCAGCATGCGCGGCCGCTGCTTGCCGCCGGCGGCCAGCGACGCAGCGCGCAGCCGCAACGCGCTGGTCACCTCGTGGCGCACCCAGTCGTCGCCACGCTCGCGCGCTTGCAGCATGTCGAGCCAGTGCTTGCCGATGATGACGATCACCACGTCGGCGCGTGCCATGCGGGCGTCGATCGCCTGCACGAAGTCGTCGCCCCAGCCGATGTCGGCCACGTCCATGAAGATGTCGTCGGCCGGCAGGCGCTGCTCCAGCTCCTTGTGCACGAGCAGGGCCTGCAGGTTGCCGTCGAGGCGGCGGTAGCTGATGAAAACGTCCATTCGCGGCGCAGTCTGCGCGCCGCGGCGGCGGCCGCGCATCCCCAATTTGGCTGCGGCGCATGACAAACAAGGGGGGTTGTCGGGGCCACCGGCCGCCGCGTTGTTATCGAAGCGTGAGGATTGCGTGATGTCTTGCGCCGCCGCAGTCTGTCTACTGCGTCGATGGTCGATCAGGGCAGCGCACCACCAGGACGACGGCGAACGGTCAGCGCGATCGTGCCGGCACGCAACGAGCAGGAGTGCATCCAGGCCGTCGTCAGCAGCTTGCTGGCGCTGCGCCACGCCGATGGCCAGGCGCTGATCGACGAAGTCGTCGTCGCCGACAACGGCTGCACCGACGACACGGCCGGCCGCGCGCGCGACGCCGGCGCACGTGTCGTCGCGGTGCCGCAAGCCGGCTACGGCCGCGCCTGCTGGGACGCGGTGCAGGCCGCGCACGGCGAGGTGCTGTTGTTTGTCGATGGCGACGGCGCCGCCGATGCCGCCGACGCGCCGGCGCTGATCGACGCCATCGCCGGCGGCGCGCAACTCGCCATCGGCGTGCGCCACGCGCCCGATGCCGGCGCGATGACCTCTGCGCAGCGCTTCGGCAACGCGCTGGCCTGCTTGCTGATGCGCTGTCTGTGGCGCATGCCGGTGGCGGACCTCGGCCCGCACCGCGCGATCCGCCGCGACGCTTTCGACGCCCTCGACATGCAGGACCGCAGCTTCGGCTGGACGGTGGAGATGCAGGTCCGCGCGCATGTGCTCGGCCTGCGTGTCGCGCAGTTGCCCGTGCGCTGGCACGCGCGCACCGCCGGCGTGTCGAAGATCAGCGGCACTCTGCGCGGCGTCGTCGGCGCCGGCGTCGGCATCCTCGGAATGATTGCCCGCCTGTGGTGGCGCGAGCGCCAGCGTCCCGCGCCCACCACCCCTGTTTCCCCCAAAACGACTTGAAGGAGTCTGTTCCCATGTTGCACAACACTTTTGTTCGAACCGCGGTTGCCGCGAGCTTCGCGCTCTCCGCAGGTTTTGCGTTTGCCTCCGGCTCCGACGGTGGCGGCCAGGCCGAGATGGGCGACACCGCGGCCTACAACACCGGCAAGTCGGTCTTCGCCAAGAAGATCGCGTGCAGCGGCTGCCCGATGGCCGGCAAGTCGCTCGACGCCGAATCGGCGCGCGCGCTTGTCGCCAACAAGGGCAACGTCACGCTGACGCCGCAGGAGTCGGCCGCGCTCGACGTGTACCTGAAGCGCCGCTTCAAGCTGTGATCCCGCAGCGCCACCGCACCACCCCAACAAGAAAGCACACCTCATGACTTTGAAGAACATGTTGGCAGCGGTCATGATGACCGTTGCGCCGATGGCCGCACTGGCCGAAGGCGCCTCGCCCTGGTTGCCGATCCCCGGCCAGTTCACACTCGGCGTGAACCACACCGAGCAGAGCGGCGACAGCGCCTACATCGGCAGCACCGAGTTGCCGCTGTCGGCCATCACGATGGGCGGCGCGTCGAAGTACAAGCGCGCGACGACGCAACTGCGCTTCGGCTACGGCCTGTCGGATGCGCTGGCGATCGACGCCACCATCGGCTACGGCAAGGTTCGCGTCGGCGCGGCCGATCGCTCGAGCGGCAGCACCGACAGCGTCATCGGCCTGAGTTGGCGCGTGCTCGATGAGTACGAGCGCCCGGGCCTGCCGACACTCACGCTGCGCGGCGCTGCCATTCTCAAAGGCAGCTACGACGGCGAGCGCCTGGCCGCCATCGGCAACGACGAGAACGGTGTCGAGTTGTCGCTGTTGGTCGGCAAGGAAGTGATCGCGGGCCTGTCACTGTGGGGCGAGCTCGGCGTGCAAAAGCGCAGCGGCGATGTGCCCAACGCCACGGTCGCCGAGGTCGGCGCGCGTTATCGCTTCGCGCCGGGCTGGAACGCCAGCGTCGGCTACAGCGACAAGCGCTACGGCGGCGATCTCGACATCGGCGGTGCGGGGTTCACACCGGCGCGCTTTCAGGAAGTGCGCGCCGAGCGCGGCATCGCCAAGCTCGGCGTCGGCTACGGCTTCGCCGGCAACCAGGGCGTGGCGCTGAACTTGGCCAAGGCCGTGAGTGGCCGCAACACCGTCAAGGACGATCAGATCGTCGGTGTGGCCTACACCATCGGCTTCTGAGCTGCGCGCGTTCGCAGCGCTCGCCGCGCTCGGCGTGGCGAGCGCGCTGCTGCTCGTCTGGGGCGGGGCCGATGTGGGCGACACGGCGTGGCAGTTGACTGGCACGCTCGGCAGCGCGGCGCTCGGCAGTGCGGCGCTGCTGTGGATCGCCTTCGACGAGCGTTTCGGGCGTGTGCCGGTGCGGCGGGTCCTCGCGCTGGCGCTGCTGCTGCGTGTCGTCGCCGCGTTCGCCTCGCCGCTGCTCGAAGACGACCACCACCGCTACCTGTGGGACGGCTGGCGCACCGCGACCACGCTCGATCCTTACTCGCTCGCACCTTCGGCCTTCTTCGGCGACGCCAGCCTGCCGCAGCACTGGCAAGACCTGCTCGGCGCGATCAACAACCCGGACATCCCGTCGATCTACGGGCCCGTGCAACAAGCGCTGTTCGCGCTCGGCCATGCGGTCGCACCGGCCGCCTTGTGGCCGCTGAAGGTGTTGTGGGTGGCGGCGGACATGGCACTGCTGTGGCTGCTCGCGCGCCACGGCGTCGGCGCGCGCTGGCTGCTCGCCTATGCGCTGCACCCCCTCGTGTTGAAAGAAGCCATCGCCAGCGCGCACCCCGATGCGCTCGTCGCGCTGCTCTTGCTGTCGACGCTGCTCGCCTGGCAGCGCGGCCGCGCCGTCGTCGTCGGTGTGCTGCTCGGCGTGGCCATCGGCACCAAGATCGCGGCGCTCGTCGCGTTGCCGCTGCTGCTGTGGGCGCCGGCGCAGTGGCCCGGCCGCGATCCGCGCGAGCCACGCGATGCGCTGCGCTGGGCGCTCTCCGTCGGCGCGGCGTGCACGGCCACCGTGGCCTTGCTCTACCTGCCGTTCTACGCCGCCGGCGGCAGCGATGCGGCGGCGCTGTCGGTCTTCGGCTCGAGCTGGCGCTTCAATCCACTGCTTTACCGCGTTGTCGAATCGGCGCTGCCGGCGGCGTGGGTGCGACCGGCCGCGGCGCTGATGATCGTTGCCGGCATCGCGGGCATCGTCTGGTGGTGGCAGCGGCAGCGCGAGCCCGGCGCACCGCCGCTCGACGCCGCACTCGTGCTGCTGCTGCTGCTGTCGCCGGTGGTCAACCCGTGGTACTGGCTGTGGGCTTTGGCGCTGGCCGTGTACCTGCGTCGCGCCAGCGTCCTGGCCATCGGCGCGCTGGCCGTGTTGTCGCACCTGAACAGTAGCGTGCTACCGTTGCTCGCCGAGTGGCCGCCGTTCACCGTGCCGTGGCCGCTGGCGCTGCTGCAGCTCCTGGTGTTCTTCATCGCGTGGCGCGTGCAGCGCGCGCCGGTGGCGCCGCCGACAACCAAGGCGCCCGGTGTGATCGCGCCGTGAAGCCCGGGCTTTTGCGCCGTGGCACCATCGCGCGGTGAATGCGCCATCGCCATCGCTCCGCCTGTCGATCGTCATGCCCGCGCTCGACGAAGCTGCGCGCATCGCCGGCTCGTTGGCCGCGCTGGCGCCGTTGCGTGCTCAGGGTGTGCAGGTCATCGTCGTCGATGGCGGCAGCCGTGACGGCACGCCGCAGCGCTGCGAAGGCGCGGCCGATGCGGTGCTGGCCGCGCCACGCGGCCGCGCGCGGCAGATGAACGCCGGCGCCCGCGCTGGCGGCGGCGATGCGCTGCTGTTCCTGCACGCCGACACCACGCTGCCGCCCGATGCGCTCGCACTCGTCATGACGGCGCTCGCACAACACCCGTGGGGCCGCTTCGACGTGCGCATCGACGGCCGCTCGCGCTGGCTGCCCGTCGTCGCCGCGTTGATGAACGCGCGCTCGCGCATCACCTGCATCGCCACCGGCGACCAGGCGATCTTCATGCGCCGCGACGTGTTCGATGCCGTCGGCGGTTTTCCGGACCAGGCGCTGATGGAAGACGTCGAGATCTGCAAGCGCCTGCGTGCGCAGCACGGCGCACCGGCGTGCCTGCGCGCCAAGGTGACCACCTCCGGCCGGCGCTGGGACGAGCGCGGCGCCTGGAGCACCATCGTGATGATGTGGCGGCTGCGCTGGCTGTACTGGCGCGGCGCCAGTGCCGACCGTCTCGCGGCGGCGTACCGTCCTTCGACAGGCTCAGGATGATCGGAAAACCTTCCACGCAACTCATCGTCATGGCCAAGGCGCCGCTGCCGGGCCTGGCCAAAACGCGGCTGATTCCGGCGCTCGGCGCCGACGGTGCCGCGCAGCTCGCTGCGCGCCTGCTCGAACACACGCTGCACGCATCGCGTGCAGCGCAGCTCGGCGAGGTGACGCTCGCGTGCGCGCCCGACACCACGCACGCCGCTTTCACAGCGCAAGCACAGCAAGGCGGCGTGGTGCTCGTCGCGCAAGGCGAGGGCGACCTGGGCGCGCGCATGCGGCGCCAGTTCGAGCGCGCCTTCGCGCGAGGGGCCGCGCGCGTGCTGATGATCGGCACCGACGCGCCTGCGCTCGACGCGGCCGTGCTGCGCCGTTCTGCCGATGCATTGGTCGACTGCGATGCCGTGTTCGTGCCGGCGGCCGACGGCGGCTACGCGCTGATCGGCCTGCGCCGCGTCGTGTTGCCCGCGCTGTTCGACGACATGCCGTGGAGCACGAGCGCGGTCATGGCCGTCACGCGCGAGCGCCTGTCGCATGCCGCGATGCGCCACACCGAACTGCCTCCGGTGCACGACATCGACGAGCCCGCGGATTTGACACACCTGCCCGCAGGCTGGCTGTAAGGCAGCCCTCGCGCCTGCGCCTAACGCCCATGACCCTCGCCCACGACACGCTGCTCATCGCCCTGCGCCAGGCGCTGCGCGAAGCGCGCTCGCCCTGGGCCGACGCGCCGCTGGCGCGCCTGCACGACAAGGGCCTCGCGCACCACCACGTGCGCCTGGGCGCGAGCGGCGTGCTCGCCCGCGTGCCCAAGCACAGCCAGATGGGCCTGGGCGCGGCCGACAACCTGGCCTACGAAGCCGCGTGCTACCGGCGCGCAGCCGCCAGCTGCCACGTGCCGCGCGTGCACGGCCTGCTGCCGGTGAGCGCGGCGCTGCCGCACGGTGCGCTGCTGGTGGAGGAGATCGTGGGCCGCAGCGCGCGCCTGCCCGAGGATCTGGATGCCATCGCCGACGCCTTCGCCGCGATCCACACCCTGCCGCTGCCGGATGGGGACGCCGCCGCGCGCGCCCCGCTGCTCGACGCCGCCGACCCGCTGGCCGCCCTGCGCGACGAGATCGAAGCCCAGGCCGCGTACCTCGACGCCGCGGCGCTGCCGCCGGCGGCGCGCGCGGCCATCGACGCCACGCGCGAGCGCTTCGCGCGCGAGTGCGAGCGTGCGGCGCGCCCACCGAAGCGCCTGATCGCCTTCGACGGCCACCCCGGCAACTTTCTGCTGCGCCCGGAAGATGGCCGCGCCGTGCTGGTCGATCTGGAGAAGGCGCGCTACAGCCACCCGCCGCTGGACCTGGCGCACGCCACGCTCTACACCTCCACCACCTGGGACGTGGACAGCCGCGCCGAGCTGGGCGTGGCCGAGGTCGTGGCGTTCTATGAGCGCTGGCAGCGCGCCTGCGACATCGGCCCCGCGCTGCGCCCGTGGTTCGTGCCGCTGCGCGCCGCGATGTGGCTGTGGTCCGTCACCTGGTGCGCGAAGTGGCGCGTGCTGTCGCCGCGCGCCGCGCACGCCGGCGCCGACGGCGAGGACTGGTCGGCCGAACACAGCAGCGACGCGCTGGTGGCGCATGTGCGCGAGCGGGTGGACTGCTATCTGGGGGTGGGGGCGGTGGAGCGGGTGTGTGCGGAGACGGAGGCGCTAAGGCGGGAGTTTGGGTGATGGCGGCTGAGAGAAGGCCTTGGCTGCGCAGCAGACGTGGCGCCATCAGCGTCGCGCCGAGAACGTAGTCGCCGGCGCGCGAGGCCAAGAATATGGCCGCGCCAGCTACAGCCCCGCGAGCCGCCTTAAGCGGTCAACGATCAGAGGTACCCGAGCTTGACTTGTGGCGTCGCCGCGAACATGCATCGGTATTGCATCCACGAACGCTTCGTCTGCCAACAGTTCGTCAAGCTCTTCCCGCAGGTAGTTCCGGACACTTTCCAGCCCTGCGTTGACCTCATCAAGAAGTTCGGGCCTTCCATCGAGTACGTTGATGATGTCTTCCAAGTCGTGACTGCTTGCGTAGTCGCCCCGGCCCCTGTCATAAAACGCTTCAAGTTTCGTGGCCAGAAAAAGGGGCGCTGTGATGACTCGCACCACAAGCCCACTCGGTAGCGTGACTTGCGTCGCGGTGGATATGGCCTCGGCGTACCAGCGATTAGTCGAGTGACCCAGGACCTGATCACTACTTGGCATGACATCCAGCTTGATCTCACCTCTAACCCAGCGACAAATGTGATCCTGCTCGGGGCTAGCTTGGAAGCCGCACGCGGTCAACTTGTCGCAGAGGCCGTAGTACTCACCGATGGTGGCTACTTCGGCTACCAAGTCCACATCGAGAGTCTCGCGAACGGGTGGGCTGGCCTTATCCGAGATGAGCAACCCGACCGAGCAGCCACCAACAAGGACAAGCTCGTTCCGAAGGTCACCGAGCGCTGCCGCGACGGTTTCCAGTGCGGCGAGGTTGATCTCGTTCGGCGTCATGCCAGTCGCTCCTCAAGGAGTCTCAACGCTAGCTCTCGCTCCCGAGCAGCTCCTGCGCGAACGGCGTCCAAGAGAGTCAAGACGTCCAGCAGGCCTTCATCAAGTCGACAAGCTGCAGGAACTATGTTGTGCAGAGGGGTGATGCTCGGCCCATACGACTCACCGAGCGGGTCAGGCCAAACGGGAGGCATCGCCTTGTTCTGGTCGAAGTATTCGCGCAGCGAAGGGCCGGCAAGCGAGGTGGCCATGCCTCTTGTGAGAGGTCCCTGCACCGCTGGGTAAGCGTACCGCGCTCCATGAATGACAAACTCTAGGAGCGCGGGCCTGATTGGTCTGATGCCCCCTGCGGCCCGGCTCAACAGCCTCGCTTGCTCACAGCGTCCGATAGCACCATGGATCGCTGAGACGACCATACCGAGCTCCGTTCCAAGCGTCGTCAGAAGGAACTCGCGCCGCCCGTTGACCGCAACCTTCAGGGCGACTACCAAGTCTTGCGGCTTAAGACAGGGCTGCTTTGGAGATGCGGGCATAGCTCGATTTCATGTTTCAAGAAATGAGAAATATGGGCTACATCGTATCTGCCCGCCATTTCCTCCACAAGTTCGTCTTTCTAGAAAATAGAAAACCTAGCTAAAACAATGTACTAACAGGCAAGTCGTACAGCTTGACAGTACATCCGAATAAAGAATGTTTGACATCGTATAAGTGTTTTTATACGATCTCGCTTCAGCATGAAGCTTGGGTGTGAGCCATGGTTGACGTAAACATTCCCCGCAAGAAGAGCCCTCGGGCACCGACGATTCCGCTTGATGAAGCGATCGAGCGGGTGATGAAGGCTTACGACAAAGAGCGCCTCCATCCAGCACCGACCGATGTCGTTGCACAGAACCTTGGTTACAAGGGGGCCTCAAGCGGCAGCGCACTGTCAGCCATGGCGTCACTCCGCTACTACGGCCTACTTGAGCGCCCGAGCGATGGCCTTCTGGCTGTCACCAAAGACGTTGAGGCTCTCAAGTTCGCGCCCGAAGATTCGCTCAAGCGCTCGCTAGTACTGGGCTTTCTTCGTCGGCCGGCACTCTTCGCCGAACTGCTTGAGAAGTACTCGACCGGGCTGCCCTCGGACGCGAATCTGAAGTACGACTTGATCCAGCGTGGCTTCTTGCCTGCGAGTGCATCCGACGTCGTCTCCGTGTTTCGTCGTTCGGCTGACTTTGCAAGGTACTTCGACAACGGCGGAGTAGATCTTCCCGGCGAAACCGACGCATCGGAACAAGAGACCGTACCCGCCCGTGTGGCGCCCGAAGCCCGCGAAAGCGCTCAACCTTCGGTTGTGCGGACGTCAACGCCCGAAATCCCTGACGAGGGACAGTACGACCGCATCCCGGTAAGGCTCAGGGGCGCACGACGGGCATGGCTTGTCATCCCGACCCCCTTCTTTGCGGCTGACAAGCAGCGCCTCAAAGCCCAAATCGATCTCTTGCTTTCGGAGGATGAAGAGGAAGCCGACGACAAGTAAGCGCCTCAGGCCTCTCACGCCGCTCGCGCGAGTGTCCCGAAAAAGTCCCCGAACACCGCGTCCCGCGCCACCGCATACCCCTCCCGCATCGGCGCCGCCCCCTCCCCGCGCCCGACCCACCGCCGCTCCCCATCCAGCCCCGGCGTCGGCACCAGCGTGCTCGGCACCCACGCCGGGTTCAGCAGCCAGGCGATGTCGATCACGTCCCAGATCACCCACGAGTAGCCGGGGGCGCGCGGGTCCAGGCCGGCGAGGTCGCGCAGCGGGTTGGCGTCGCGGTACAGGCGGTGCAGCTCGGCGCCGATGGCGCCGCAGGGCTGCACGTGCCGTTCCATCTCGGGCAGCGACAGGCGCAGCTGCGCGCCGACGTGGAAGCCCGGCAGGTAGACGATCGGCACGCCGCTGTCGAACAGCACGCGCGTCGCTGCGATGTCCTGCTCCAGGTTGAGCGAGAAGTTGATGTGCGGCGCGTGCGACGGGAAGCCGCTGGTCCAGACGACGACGATGCGCTCGGCGATCTCGGGCGCGTGCAGCAACGCGCTGGCGACGTTGGTGATGCAGCCCATCGCCGCCACGTACAGCGGCGCCGCGTCGGCCGGCGTGGCCAGCGCCGTCTCGATCAGGTGCTCCACCGCCTCGCTCGGTGGCAGCGGCGTGCGCTCGTCGGCGAGGTAGTGAGTGCTGCCGCGGAACACGCGGCCGGCGTGCGGCAGGCGCAGCAGCGAGTAGATGCGCACGATCTCGTCGAAGCTGCGCTCCATGCCCTCGCCCGGCGTGCAGAACACCGGCCAGTCGCGGATCGATTCCGGCGTGCGGCCCTCGCGCTGCAGCCGCGCCAGCGCCGCGCCGTGCTGCGCCAGCAGAGCGCGGTCCCAGGCCGAGGCGTTCTGCGGTTGCGCCTGCGCCGCCAGCGCACGCTGCCATTCGCGGCGGCGGTGCTCGAAGGAGAAGGGCGCGGCGTACACCGCGAGCACGTCCAGCCGCTCGGGCGCGAGCAGCACCCAGGCCAGTGCGAACTGGTCGTCGATCTCGTTGGCGGCGTCGGTGTCGATCACCACGCGCGGCCGGCCGACGCCAGCGCGCGGCTCGGCCAGGCGCTCGGCGTACCAGGCGGCGGGGCGTCGCAGCATCAGGTGCGCGGCGGAATGTTCAGGCCGCGCTCCACCGCCGGCCGCGCGACGAAGGCCTTCAGCACGCGCTGCACGTTCCTGAACTGCTCGAAGCCGACGAGCTCGCCCGCGCCGTAGAAGCCGACGAGGTTGCGCACCCACGGCAAGGTGGCGATGTCGGCGATCGTGTACTCGTCGCCCATCATCCACGCGCGACCCGTCAATCGCTGCTCGAGCACGCCGAGCAGGCGCTTGGTCTCGGCCACGTAGCGGTCGCGCGGGCGCTTGTCTTCGTAGTCCTTGCCGGCGAACTTGTGGAAGAAACCGAGCTGGCCGAACATCGGGCCCACGCCGCCCATCTGCCACATCACCCACTGCAGCGTCTCGTAGCGCTCGGCCTCGTCGGTCGGCATCAACTGCCCCGTCTTCGCTGCGAGGTAGACGAGGATCGCGCCGCTCTCGAACAGCGCCAGCGGTTTGCCGCCCGGCCCGTCCGGATCGACGATCGCCGGGATCTTGTTGTTCGGGTTCAGCGACAGGAACTCGGGCGAGAGCTGGTCGTTGCTGTCGAAGCTGACGAGGTGCGCTTCGTACGGCAGGCCGATTTCTTCGAGCGCGATCGACACCTTGACGCCGTTGGGCGTGGGCAGCGAGTAGAGCTGCAGCCGCTCGGGGTGGCGCGCGGGCCATTTGCGGGTGATCGGAAATGTGCTGATGGTGTTCATGCAGCGCATTGTGTGGGGTCGCGCGGTGTCGTGCGATGTCGCACCACAATCCCCGGGCCATGAACGACCCGCTGATCGACGCGCTGCGCACCACGTTTGCTGCGCACGCCAATGCCGCCAATGCCGCGCCGATGCAGGCCTACATGA
>CADEEN010000060.1:0-1054 GCA_902826345.1 uncultured Burkholderiales bacterium
ACATTCCAATCACGGGAGCTGGCCGCATGCTGAAGTTCATCACCACGAGCGCCTTGGTCGCCGCGCTCGCCGTCGCCCCGCAGGCCTTTGCGCAGACATTGCGCTGGGCCAGCCAGGGCGACCCGCAGACCATGGACCCGCACTCGCAGAACGAGTCCATGACCAACATGATGAACGGGCAGGTGTACGAGAAGCTCGTCACCCGCGACAAGACCCTGGCCATCGTGCCGGCGCTGGCCACCGAGTGGCAGCAGGTCTCGCCCACGCTGTGGCGCTTCAAGCTGCGCCCGAACGTGAAGTTCCACGACGGCACGCCGTTCACCGCCGACGACGTGGTCTTCTCGACCACGCGCGCGGCCGGCGACGGCTCCGACATGAAGGGCTACACCTCGTCGATCAAGCAGGTGCGCAAGGTCGATGAGCACACGGTGGAGATCGAAACCACGGCGCCGTTCCCGATCCTGCCCGACGTGATCTCGCTCGTATACATCCTGAGCAAAAAATGGTGCGAGGACAACAAGGCAGAGAAGCCGGTGGACCGGCGCAAGGGCATCGAGAACACCGCCTCGTTCCGCGCCAACGGCACCGGCCCTTACCGCTTGCGCGAGCGCCAGCCGACGACGCGCAGCACCTTTGCGCGTTACCCGGGCTACTGGGGCAAGATCGACGGCAACGTCGATGAAGTGATCTTCACGCCGATCGGCAACGACGCGACGCGCGTCGCGGCGATGCTCTCCGGCGAGATCGACATGATGGAGCCGGTGCCGCTGCAAGACGTGGAGCGCCTGAAGAGCAACGCCAACCTGGCCGTGATGCAAGGCCCCGAGCTGCGCACGATCTTCCTCGGCATGGACCAGAAACGCGACGAGTTGCTGTCGTCGAGCGTCAAGGGCAAGAACCCGTTCAAGGACAAGCGGGTGCGGCAGGCCTTCTACCAGGCGATCGATGTCGAAACGATCAAGGCACGCGTGATGCGCAACGCCGCCACGCCCACCGGCCTGATGATCGCGCCGGGCATCAAGGGCTTCGTGCCCGAGTTGAACAAGCGCCTGCC
>CADEEN010000060.1:1064-14032 GCA_902826345.1 uncultured Burkholderiales bacterium
GAAGAAGCTGCTCGCCGATGCCGGCTATCCGAACGGCTTCGAAGTCGGCATGAACTGCCCGAACGACCGCTACGTCAACGACGGCGAAATCTGCCAGGCCGTGGCCGCCAACCTGGCGCGCATCGGCGTCAAGGTGAATCTGCAGGCCGAGAGCAAGGTCACCTACTTCCCGAAGATCCTGCGCCGCGATACCAGCTTCTACATGCTCGGCTGGACGCCCGGCACCTACGACGCGCACAACGCACTGTCCAACCTGATGGCCACGCCCACCGACAAGGGCCAGGGCACCTTCAACCTCGGCGCCTACAGCAACGCCAAGCTCGACGAGCTGACGCAGAAGATCCAGGGCGAGACGGACCAGGCCAAGCGCAACGCGATGATCGCCGAGGCCTTCAAGCTGCACGCCGACGACATCGGCCACATCCCGCTGCACCAGCAGGCGCTGGCCTGGGCGATGAAGAAGAACGTCTCGCTGGTGCAGCTTGCGGACAACTTCATGCCGTTCAAGTACATCAGCGTCAAACCCGGTCCATGAGCGCCGCCGGGCCGCTCCCAAGGCGCTCACTCCCCCTTGGGGGGACCGGCGCAGAGCGCCGTAGGGGGCTCGAATGACGACAACCGCTGTCAGTCGATTCTTCGACGGCGACGTCTGGCACAGCTTTCGCAGCTCGCCGATGGCCATCGGCGCGGCGGTGGTCGCGGCCCTCTGCATTTTCAGCGCGCTGTTCGCGCCGTGGGTCGCGCCGCACAACCCCTTCGACCTGGCCACGCTAGAGCTTTCCGATGCGCGCCTGCCACCGGCATGGGAAGCGGAGGGCTCAGCCAAGTACTTGCTCGGCACCGACGACCAGGGCCGCGACATCCTCTCGGCCATCATGTACGGCGCGCGCATCTCGATGCTCGTCGGCCTGGCGTCGGTCGTGCTGTCGGTGATCGTCGGCGTGGCGCTGGGGCTGCTTTCTGGCTTCGTTGGCGGCAAGATCGACGCCTTCATCATGCGAGTCTGTGACGTCATGCTGTCGTTCCCGTCGATCCTGATCGCGCTGTTGATCGACGGCGTCGGCCGCGCGATGTTCCCCAACGCGCACGACACGCTGGCGTTTGCGGTGCTGGTACTGGCGATCGCCTTGCCCGGCTGGGTGCAGTACGCGCGCACGGTGCGCGGCTCGACGCTGGTCGAGCGCAACAAGGAATACGTGCAGGCGGCGCGCGTGGTCGGCGTGGCGCCGCTGCGCATCATGCGAAAACACGTGCTGCCGAACGTGATGGGCCCGGTGCTGGTGCTGGCGACGATTCAGGTGGCGACTGCGATCCTCACCGAAGCCACGCTGTCCTTCCTCGGTGTCGGCGTGCCGCCGACGCAGCCGTCGCTCGGTACGCTGATCCGCATCGGCAACGACTTCCTGTTTTCCGGCGAGTGGTGGATCACGATCTTTCCGGGGCTGATGCTGGTGCTGATCGCTCTCTCCGTGAACCTGCTCGGCGATTGGCTGCGTGACGCTTTGAATCCCCGCCTCCAATGACCGCACCGCTGCTCGAAGTCAAGAACCTGCGCGTCGAGTTCCCCTCGCGCCGCGGCACGCTGCTCGCGCTCGACGACATCTCGTTCTCGATCGCGCCCGGCGAAATCCTCGGCGTCGTCGGCGAGTCGGGCGCCGGCAAGTCGCTCACCGGCGCGTCGATCATCGGCCTGCTCGAGCCGCCGGGGCGCATCGCCGGCGGCGAGATCCGCCTGGACGGCCAGCGCATCGACAACCTGCCGTACGAAGCGATGCGCAAGATCCGCGGCCGCCAGATCGGCGCGATCTTCCAGGACCCGCTGACCTCGCTGAACCCGCTGTACACGATCGGTCGCCAGCTCACCGAGACCATCCTGACGCACCTGCCGGTGAGCGAAGCCGAAGCGCGCCAGCGAGCGGTCAAGCTGCTGAAAGAAACCGGCATCCAGGGCGCCGAGCAGCGCATCGACCAGTACCCGCACCAGTTCTCCGGTGGCATGCGCCAGCGCGTCGTCATCGCGCTCGCACTCGCTGCCGAGCCGAAGCTGATCGTCGCCGACGAGCCGACGACGGCGCTCGACGTGTCGATCCAGGCGCAGATCATTTCGCTGCTGAAGCGCCTGTGCAAAGACCATGGCGCGGCGGTGATGCTGGTGACGCACGACATGGGCGTGATCGCCGAGACCTGTGATCGCGTCGCGGTGATGTACGCCGGCCGCATCGCCGAGATCGGGCCGGTGGGGGACGTCATCAACCGGCCGACGCACCCGTACACCGTCGGCCTGATGGGCTCGATTCCCGCAAAGGACGAAGACCGCGAGCGGCTGACGCAGATCGACGGTGCGATGCCGCGCCTGAACGCGATTCCGAAAGGCTGCGCTTTCAACCCGCGTTGCCCGAAGGTGTTCGATCGTTGCAAGAGCGAGCGGCCCGATCTGCTCGACGCAGGCGCAACACGCGCGGCCTGCTGGCTCGTCGGAAAGAGTGCATGACCGCGATCGTCGAAGTCACCGATCTGGCGAAGATTTTCGATGTGTCGGCGCCGTGGCTGAACCGCGTCATCGACCGCAAGCCGCGTCAGTTCGTGCATGCCGTCGATGGCGTCAGCTTCGCCATCCAGAAGGGCAAGACGCTGGCGCTCGTCGGCGAATCGGGTTGCGGCAAGAGCACCGTCGCGCGCTTGCTCGTCGGCTTGTACAAACCGACGCGCGGCAGCGTGCAGTTCAGCGGCGTCGACACGACCACGCTCGACGCCGAGCAGACGCGCACGTTGCGGCGGCGAATGCAGATGATTTTTCAGGATCCGTATGCGAGCCTGAACCCGCGCTGGAAGGTGCTGGACATCGTCGCCGAGCCGATCCGCGAACATGGTCTGGTGACCGACGACGGCGAGCAGCGCGCCAAGGTGGCCGAGTTGCTCGGGTCGGTCGGCTTGGCCGCCGCCGACGCCGAGAAGTTTCCGCACCAGTTCTCCGGCGGCCAGCGCCAGCGCATCTCGATCGCCCGCGCGCTGGCCACCGAGCCGGAGTTCCTGGTCTGCGACGAGCCGACGTCGGCGCTCGACGTCAGCGTGCAGGCGCAGGTGCTCAACATCATGAAGGACCTGCAGCGCCAGCGCGGCCTGACCTACCTCTTCATCTCGCACAACCTGGCCGTCGTGCGCCATGTCAGCGATCAGGTCGGCGTGATGTACCTCGGCCGTCTGGTCGAGCTGGCCGACAAGCGCGACCTCTTCAGCCGCCCGCGCCACCCGTACACGCGCATGCTTCTCGATGCGATTCCCGACATCCACCAGACCGGCCGCGCGCGCACGCCGGTGCAGGGCGAAGTGCCGAACCCGCTGAACCCGCCGTCAGGCTGCGCCGTCCATCCGCGCTGCCCGCATGCGAATGCGCGCTGCAAGTCGGAGCGGCCGACGTTGGACGCCTTCGAAGGCATCCGCGTCGCCTGTCATGCGGTGGAAGAAAAGCGGATCTAGCTGTTGATCAGTCGCTCGCGCGCGAACAGCTCGCGCACCGTCTCGCGTTCGCGGATCAGGTGCACCTGTTTGCCATCGACCATGACCTCGGCTGCGCGCGGCCGACTGTTGTAGTTGCTGGCCATCGCCATCGCGTAGGCACCGGCCGACAGCACCGCCAGACGGTCGCCCGGTTGCACCGCGAGCTTGCGATCGCGGCCCAGCCAGTCGCCCGATTCGCAGACCGGGCCGACGACGTCGTACAACGCGCCGGTACCCGTGCGCCGGATGCAAGGCACGATGCCCATCGTCGCCTGGTACAGCGCAGGTCGCAGCAGATCGTTCATCGCCGCATCGACGATGCAGAAGTTTTTCGGCGTGCCGTGTTTGGTCACCAGCACTTCGGTCAGCAGCACGCCGGCATTGCCGACCAGCGAGCGGCCCGGTTCGAACAGCAGCTCGCGCTTGCCGTGGCCGCGCGCGTCGATGCGCGCCAGCACCTGGCCGACGAGCGTCTCGGCCTCGGGCGGAGTTTCGTCGGTGTAGGTGATGCCCAGGCCGCCGCCGATGTCGATGTGGCGGATGCCGATGTTCTCGGCCTCGATCGCTTCAACCAGGTCGAGCAGACGATCGAGCGCGTCGGCATAGGGGCCGATCTCGGTGATCTGCGAGCCGATGTGGCAGTCGATGCCCACCACGTCGAGGCCCGGCAGGCCAGCCGCGACGCGGTACGCGGTCACGGCCTCCTTGTGCGCGATGCCGAACTTGTTGCCTTGCAGGCCGGTGGAAATGTAGGGGTGCGTCTTCGGGTCGATGTCCGGGTTGATGCGCAGGCTGACCGGCGCCTTGACGTTCATCGCCCGCGCTTCTTCGGACAGCGATTGCAGCTCGCCGAGGCTCTCGACATTGAAGCACTTGACGCCGACTTCGAGCGCGCGGCGCATCTCGTCGGGCCGCTTGCCGACGCCGGAGAAGACGATCTTCTTCGCGTCGCCGCCGGCGGCCAGCGCGCGCTCCAACTCACCGACCGAGACGATGTCGAAGCCGCAACCGGCCTCGGCGAACGTTTGCAGCACGGCCAGCGACGAGTTGGCCTTCATCGCGTAGCAGACGAGATGCCGGCGACCGGCGAGCGCGCGCGTGTACGACGCCAGCGCGTGGCGCATTGCAGCGCGTGAATAGACGAACAGCGGGGTGCCATGTTCGTGCGCCAGCGCGTCGAGCGCGTGGCCTTCGATTTCGAGCTGCGCGCCGCGCCAGGAGAGGAATGGCGAACCCGGCAATGCGGCGGGCGTGCTCATCGGACCCCCTTGGCGCTGCGCGCCGTCCCCCAGAGGGGGCGCGAGCGCTTTCGGAACGGCCGTGCAGCGCTCATCGCGTCGGCGCCGACGCGGCGCTGGCGGCGCCGGCGGGTGCCGGCAGTTTCAGCGGGCCCTTTTGCCCACACGCCGACAGGTGCGATGCGGCCGTTGCCACGAGGGCCGCCGCTACACTGAAACGAAGCCATCTATTGCGCATGCGCGCGATTCTAGAGGTCCACTTTTTTGCCATGACCGACGCCGAGTACCACCGCCTCGCCTCTGCCGTGCTCTCGCGCATCGAAGCCACGCTCGACGGCTGGCTGCAAAGCGACGTCATCGACATCGACTCGCAGCGCACCGGCGGCCTGCTCGAGTTGACGCTGCCGGCCGGCAGCAAGATCGTCGTCAACACGCAGCCGCCGTTGCAGGAGTTGTGGCTGGCTGCGCGTGCCGGCGGCTACCACTTCAAGCAGGTCGATGGGCAGTGGCGCGACACCAAGGACGGCGTCGAATTCTTCGAGCGCTTGTCGCGCGAGGCCAGCGCGCAAGCGGGCAAGGCGCTGACGTTCAGTTCTTGAACAGGTCGAGGATGCTCTTCTTCTCGTCCTCGGTCGGCGCCACCGGCGCCGGCGCGGCATCGAGGCCGAGGCTGGTGACGCCGGCGCCGTGGGCGTACTCCTCGTAGACCCATTCGCCGCCGACGTTGAGCAGGCCATCGGGTGCCTTGGCGGGCTTGACTGGCGGCACGCCCTTGAGCGCGTACTGCATGTACTCGATCCACACCGGCAGCGCCAGGCCGCCGCCGGTTTCCTTGTCGCCGAGTTTGCGCGGCGTGTCGTAGCCGATCCAGACCACCGCCACCAGGCTCGGGTGCCAGCCGGCGAACCACGCGTCCAGTGAGTCGTTGGTGGTGCCGGTCTTGCCGTAGATGTCGTTGCGCTTCAACGTGCCCTGCGCCTTGGCCGCCGTGCCCGAGCGCGTGACCTCCTGCAGCAGGTCCGTCATTGCATAGGCGTTGCGCGCGTCGATGACGCGCATCGATTCGTCGGGCTTCTGCGGCGGCGAGTCGTGCAGCACGCGGCCACGGTAGTCGGTGATGCGCTCGATCAGCCGCGGCGCTACCAGGTAGCCGCCGTTGGCGAAGACGCCGTAGCCGCTGGCCACTTGCAGCGGCGTCACCGAGCCAGCGCCCAGCGCCATGGTCAGGAAGGGCGGGTGCTTGTCGGCTTCGAAGCCGAAGCGCGACACCCAGCCTTGCGCAAACGGTGGGCCGATCGCTTCGAGGATGCGGATCGAGACCATGTTCTTCGATCGGGCCAGACCGCGTTTCATCGGCATCGGGCCGTCGAAGGTGCCGTCGTAGTTCTTCGGCTCCCACGGCTGGCTGCCGGTGGTGGTGGCGTCGAAGAACAGCGGCGCATCGTTGATCACCGTCGCCGACGTGAACCCTTTTTCGAGCGCGGCCGAGTAGATGAACGGCTTGAAGCTCGACCCGGGCTGCCGCCACGCCTGCGTGACATGGTTGAACTTGCTCTTGCGAAAATCGAAGCCGCCCACCATCGTGCGAATCCAGCCGGTCGTCGGGTCGAGGGCGACGAAGGCGCCTTCGACTTCCGGCACCTGCGTCAGCGACCACTGGCCCTTCGCGTCTTGCAGCACGCGCACGATGGCGCCGCGGCGGATCTTCTTCGCCGCCGGGGCCTTGTCGGCCAGACCCGAGGCGACCGGGCGCAAGCCGTTGCCGGTGATCGTGACGGCCTCGCCGTTCTGCATCACCGCCACCACCTTCTTCGCCGCGGCTTCGGTGACGACGGCGGCACGCAGGTCGTCGTTGTCCGGGCGGTCGGCCAGCGCTTCGGCGATGCGCGTATCGACCTCGGCGGCCTTTGCCGGCAGATCGACGAAGGCTTCCGGGCCGCGGTAGACCTGACGCAGCTCGTAGTCCATCAGCCCGCGGCGCAGCGCGCGGTAGGCCACGGCCTGATCGGCCGCGCCGACGGAGAGGACGACGTTGAGCCCGCGTGTGTAGGCTTCCTCGCCGTACTGCGCGAAGACGAGCTGCCGCGCCGCCTCGGCGACGAATTCGGCGTGTACGGCGACTTCCGATTGCGTCTTGTAGCGAAGCTTTTCCGTGCGCGCCTCGGCCGCTTGCTCGGTGGTGATGAAGCCGTTGTCGAGCATGCGGTCGATGATGTACTGCTGCCGCGCCGTGGCCCGCTTCGGATTGACGATCGGGTTGTAGATCGACGGGCCTTTGGGCAGGCCGGCGAGCATCGCCGCTTCGGCCACCGTCACGTCCTTCAGCGGTTTGCCGAAGTAGATGTCCGAGGCTGCCGCAAACCCATACGCGCGCTGACCCAGAAAGATCTGGTTCATGTACGCCTCGAGAATCTGGTCCTTGGTCAGCAGGCTCTCGATCTTCCAGGTCAGCAGCACCTCGTAGACCTTGCGCGTCAGCGTCTTCTCGGTCGACAGGTAGAAGTTGCGCGCGACCTGCATCGTGATCGTCGAGGCGCCCTGGCTGCGCGCTTCGGACAACTGCGCCAGCGCGGCGCGGGCGATGCCGACGATGTCGACACCGCCGTGGTCGTAGAACCGCGCATCCTCGATCGCCAGCACGGCGTCGCGCATCACCTTTGGCACGTCCTTGATCGGCGTGAAGCTGCGCCGCTCTTCGCCGAATTCGCCGAGCAGCACGCCATCGGACGAGAACACGCGCAGCGGCAGCTTCGGCCGGTAGTCGGTGAGGCTGGTCACCGGCGGCAGGTTCGGATAAGCCACGGCCAGTGCCACCGCCACCAGCGCCGCCACCATCAGCACCAGCGTCAGCGCGATGCCCAGCAGCCACGCCAGCGGTCGCAGGACCCAAGGAGTCCAGGAAGGGAGACGGTCGGACAGGCTCACTTGAGTGGGGGATGGGCAGCCCAGGGGCGGTGCGGCAGTGTGCCGTGCGTGGACATCACGACGCCGGTCGAGGCACCGACACAACGCAATGCAGTGGGATTATAGAAACGCCGACGCGGGACACGAGACCGAACGTGAACTGCTGCTCGACATGCTGTGCGCAGACCCCCAACGGCGCCGGTCAATGGATTAACGTCGTATGCAATCCGGAGTCGCAGCAAGTCTGAGTTACACAACGCGGCACTCGTGGAAAGCGTGCCTTTTCCTTGGGCGCACAAGGGCTTTACTGCTAGCATTCAAGTAACTTCTTAACAATCCAGTGTGCTGCTGAAACACATTCGGCGAGGCACTTGGGGGGTACCGTAGTGAGCTTCCTAGACGCGTTGTTCGGTCGCACGCACACGTCGATGATCGGACTGGACATCAGCACTTCGAGTGTGAAGCTGGTGGAGCTGGGGCAAAGCGCCGCCGGCGAGTTCGTTGTCGAACGCTTTGCGTCGGAGCCTTTCGAAAAGGGCTGGATCACCGATGGCCAGATCGAAAAATTCGACGAGGTCGCCGAAGCCGTCAAGCGCGTCGTCAGCAAGAGCGGCACGAAGACCAAGAACGTGGCGATGGCGATGCCGCAGTCCGCGGTGATCACCAAGAAGATCATGCTCCCGGCGGGCTTGCGCGAGGAAGAGCTCGAGCTGCAGGTCGAAAGCGAAGCCAACCAGTACATTCCGTTCTCGCTCGACGAAGTCAGCCTGGACTTTTGCGTCATTGGGCCGAGCGCGACGTCGATCGGTGACGTCGAAGTGCTGATCGCGGCGTCGCGCAAGGACCGAGTGCAGGACCGACAAGGTCTGGCCGAGGCGGCGGGTCTGAAGCCGATGGTGCTCGACATCGAGAGCCACGCCTCGCGCCTGGCGATGAGCCGCATCGTGCGCACGCTGCCCAGCGAGGGCAAAGACGCGCTGGTGGCGCTGTTCGAGATCGGCGCCGACACGACGAGCCTGAAGGTGCTGCGCGACGAGGAGTTGCTGTACGACCGTGATCAGGCCTTCGGCGGCTCGCAACTGACCCAGCTCATTTCGCGCCAGTACGGCTTCTCGTTCGAAGAGGCCGAGCAGAAGAAGCTCGGCGGCGAGCTGCCTGAAGACTACGAGAGCGCCATCCTCGCGCCGTTCGTCGACAGCCTGTCGCAGGAAATCGGTCGCGCGCTGCAGTACTTCTTCACCAGCACGCCGCACCACAAGGTGCATTACGTGATGCTGGCCGGCGGCACGGCGACGTTGCCGGGGCTGAAGGAGCGTGTCACCGACCTCACGGGCTTTGCCTCGATGGTGGTCAATCCTTTCGAACACATGAAGCTCGGCGGCTCGGTGCGTGAGAACAAGGTGCGCCGCGAGGCGCCTTCGTATCTCACTGCCTGTGGGCTGGCGATGCGGAGGTTCATGCAGTGATCCTCATCAACCTGCTCCCGCACCGGGAGGAAAAAAGGGCTGCGCGCAAGCGCGCCTACTTTGCCGGCTTGGCGGCGGCGTTTTGCGCCGGCCTGGTTGCTGTGGGCTTGTGGTTCGCCGTGCTGACGCAGATGAAGTCGGCGCAGGAAGAGCGCAATGCTTATCTGAGTTCGGAGATCAAGAAGCTCGAAGCCGAGATCAAGGACATTGCCAACCTGCGCGCCGAGATCGACGCGTTGAAGGCGCGCCAGAAGGCGGTCGAGGATCTGCAGGCCGACCGCAATGTGCCGGTGCACCTGCTCAACGAGCTGGTCAAGCAGACGCCGGAGGGGGTCTATCTGACCAACATCAAGCAGGCCGGCCAGACTGTCACTGTGACCGGCGTGGCGCAGACCAACGAGCGGGTGTCGGAATTCCTGCGCAACTCGCTCTACAACTCGACGTGGCTCGAGCGTCCGGAGCTGATTGAGATCAAGGCCGTAGCGGCGACGGCGCAGCAAGGCCGCACGTCCACTGCATCGCGCCTGTTCGATTTCTCGATGCGAGTCTCGATCAAGCGCCCGCAGGCGCCTGCCGATGCGGCCAGTGCGCCGGCCGGCAAGGCGCCCGGCACCGTTGCCAAAGCTTCCTGAGGTCGAACCATGGCAACCCAAACCAGGTCTCCCAATTTCGAACTGAGCACAATGTTCGAGAACGCCGCGGCGCAGTTCCGCGGCCTCGACACGCGTCAGCCCGGCCAATGGCCGCTGTTGCCCAAACTCGCCACCTGGCTGGCCTTGGCGGCCATGGTGGTGTTGCTCGGCTGGCTGTTGCTGCTGCAGGGCAAGAACGATGAGCTCGAGGCCGAGCGCAACAAGGAACCCGCGCTGAAGACCGACTACCGCAGCAAGCTCGCGCAGGCGGTGAACCTGCCCGAGTTGAAGAAGCAGAAGCTGCAGGTCGAGGAGTACGTGACGCAGCTGGAGAAGCAACTTCCCGGCAAGGCCGAGATGGACGCGTTGCTGTCCGACATCAACCAGGCGGGCCTGGGCCGCGGCCTGCAGTTCGAGCTGTTCCGCCCGGGCTCGGTGGCGGTCAAGGACTATTACGCCGAGCTGCCGATTGCGGTCAAGGTGTCTGGCCGCTATCACGACATCGGCGCTTTTGCGGCTGACGTGGCCAACCTGTCGCGCATCGTCACGCTGCATGACTTGACGATCGCCACGCCCGGCAAGGACGGCACCGGCTTGCTGTCGATGGATGCCACGGCGCGCACCTACCGCTACCTCGATCAGACCGAAGTCGCTGCGCAGGCGGCGCAGAAGAAAGCCGCCGCCGGAGCGAAGAAGCCATGAGATCAGCCTCGATATCTGTCGTTCGCGCCGTCGCCGGCCTGACCTTGACCGGACTGCTCGCGGCCTGCGGCGCCGAGCTGTCCGAACTCGATCAGTGGACTGCGCAGCAGAAGAAAGAAGTCAAGCCGAACGTGACGCCCCTGTCGGCGCCGAAGAAGTTCACGCCGCAGCCCTACGCGACGGCCGAGGCCGTGGATCCGTTCAGCAACCAGAAACTCGCTGTCGCCTTGAAGCGCGACGAGCGTGCGCCGAGCTCGCTGCTGGCTGCGGAGTTGAAGCGGCGCAAGGAGCCGCTCGAGGCGTACCCGCTGGACACCATGTCGATGGTCGGCAGCATCAACAAGGAAACCCGTCCGTACGCGCTGCTGCGCGTGGACAACCTGCTCTATCAGGTCAAGGTCGGCGACTACATCGGTCAGAACTACGGCCGCATCCTGCGCGTCGGCGAAACCGAACTGGTCCTGCGCGAGGTCGTGCAGGACGCGGCGGGGGAGTGGATCGAACGCAACAGCACCCTGCAGTTGGTTGAACAGCGGGCGGCGCGATGATGAATTCGAAGGAGAAGCGCAACATGATGAACTGGCGTGTTTGGGGGGGGGCACTGGCCATGACGCTGGCCGCTCCGGTGGCTTTTGCGCAAGCGGTGATCCAGTCGATCACCAGCACGCAACAGGCGGGCGCCGACGTGGTGCGCATCGAAATGAGCGAGGCACTGCAAGCGGTGCCGGCGGGCTTCACGATCCAGCAGCCGGCGCGCATCGCGATCGACCTGCCGGGCGTGGGCAATGCCATGGGCAAGCCTTCGGTGGAGATCAACCAGGGCAATCTGCGCTCGGTCAACGTGGCACAGGCCGGCGACCGCACGCGCCTCGTGCTGAACCTCAAGCAAGCAGCGACTTACCGTGCGCAGATCGACGGCAAGGCGCTGTTGATCGTCGTCGACAGCGCCGCACCGGCCGCTGTAGCGGCTGCTGCGCCTGCTGCTGCCGGTGCCACGCCTGCGGCAACGACCGCGGCCGCGCCGACGACGTTTGCGCCGAGCCAGAACCGCGATCCGCAGTCGTTGCGTGAGATCGACTTCCGCCGCGGCGTCGATGGCGCCGGTCGCGTCATCGTGACGTTGCCGAGCAGCCAGGTCGGCGTGGACATCCGTCAGCAGGGCACCGGGCTTCTGGTCGAATTCCCGCGCAGCACCGTGCCCGACAGCCTGCGCCGCCGCCTCGACGTCACCGACTTCGGCACCCCGGTGCAGACGGTGACGACGACGCAAAGCGGCGACCGCGTGCGCATGGTCATCGAGCCACGCGGCAACTGGGAGCACAGCGCCTATCAGAGCGACACGCAGTTCGTCGTCGAAGTGCGGCCGGTCAAGGTCGATCCGAACAAGCTGACGCAGGGGCCCGGCTACCAGGGTGAGAAGCTGAGCCTGAACTTCCAGAACATCGAAGTCCGCTCGCTGCTGCAGGTCATCGCCGACTTCACCAACTTCAACGTCGTCACCAGCGACACCGTCACCGGCAGCCTGACGCTGCGATTGAAAGACGTGCCGTGGGATCAGGCGCTGGACATCATCCTGCAAGCCAAGGGTCTGGGTCTGCGCAAGAGCGGCAACGTGATCTGGATCGCGCCCAAGGACGAACTGGCGATCAAGGAGCAGGCTGATCTGGAGGCGGGCAAGAAGAAGGCAGAGTTGGAGCCGCTGCGCACGCAGTCGTTCCAGTTGAACTACACGAAGGCCGAGGATGTGGCCAAGGGGCTCGCGGGGTCGGGAAGTGGCGGCAGCGGCGGCAGCGGGTCCGCGACCAAGATTCTCTCGGGGCGCGGCAGCGTTATCTCTGATCAGCGCACGAACCAACTCTTCGTCACGGACATTCCGTCGAAGCTGGAAGAGATCCAAGCGCTGATCGCGCGTATTGACATACCGGTGCGGCAAGTACTGATCGAAGCGCGCATCGTGGAAGCATCGGACACCTTTGGTAAGTCGCTGGGCGCCAAGCTGGGCTTCGTGGACCTGCGCGGTATCCGCAATGGCACGCCGGGGTGGGGCGGCGACAACCGCGTTGCCGTGGGTGGCAATTACGTGGGTGTCGGCCAAATCACGCGACAAACGCCCGACAACGGTGACGCGTACACGAACCAGCAGATGATCAATTTGCCGGCGATCGGCCAGGGCGGCTACAACCCGGCCAGCTTTGCGCTGTCGATCTTCGGCGCCGCTTCCAACCGCTTTCTGAACCTCGAGATTTCCGCGCTCGAAGCCGACGGTAAGGGCAAGGTGGTGTCGAGCCCGCGCATCGTTACAGCTGATCAGGTCAAAGCCTTCATCAGCCAAGGCCAGAAGGTACCGTTTCAGCGCGCCACCAGTTCTGGCGCTACGGCGATCGAGTTCGTCGAGGCGACACTCAAGCTCGAAGTCACGCCGCAGATCACGCCGGAAGGCAACATCATCATGGATGTGAAGATCAACAAGGACAGCCTGGGTGCACTCACGTCGTTGGGCCGCGAAATCAACGTCAAGGAAGTCAAGA